>NZ_JBHWLR010000006.1:91180-97937 GCF_042731755.1 Promicromonospora sp. NPDC059942 | reverse complement strand
ACTCGTATTCCGTAACACAAGAAATGTTGTGAACCACCGAGAAAAAAAACGACACCCAGAACCGAACCCCCCCCCCGAACAGGAAGGGGGGGCGGACCCACCGGGTGGGGGGCCCCCGCCCCTCGTTCTGTCCCGGCCCAGCCGGGGGAGCAGGTCAGCTCGACGCGCCGGCCTTCTCGGAGACGGGTGCCTCGGCGTCGTCGCTCTCCGCGGGGGAGGACGCCGAGTCGGAGGCGGCCTGGCCGGCCTTCGTGCTGGCCTTGGTGCCCTTGACCGACGGGATGACGACGGTCGCGGTGCCGACGGGCACGGGCGTCGGGTTGCTCGGCGGGATCGAGGCCGGCATCGACCCGTCCGCGTCGGGCACCTCGGGCTCGGCCTCGGTGCCGTCGCCGACGACCGCGAAGCGTGCCTGCTGCGCCGGGGTGGCCCCCGCCATGCTCGCGGCCTTGGCCGCCGGGGCGGGCGTCGCGGCGGGTGCGCTCGGGGCCGCCGGGGTCCCGAGCATGCCGCGCAGCTCCTCCAGGTAGGAGTTGATGGAGTCGTGCTGACGCGTGAGGTCCTCGAGCTGGTGCTGTGCGGCGGACCGGCTCGACTCGGCCTCGGCGCGGGCGTCGTCGATGGTCTGCTCCGCGAACTCGCGGGCGTCGGCCACGATCCGGTCCGCGGACTTGCGGGCGTCGGCCACGAGGTCCTTGACGTAGACGTCGGACTCGGAGCGGATCTTCTCGGACTGCTCCAGTGCGACGGCGACGCGCTTCTCGGCCTCGGCCGCGTGCTCCTCGGCCGTGCTGACCAGCTTGGCGGTCTCGGTCTTGGCCGTCTCGTGCCGCTCGGCGAGCTCCTTCTCGACTGCCTCCTTGCGGGTGGCGATGTCGAGCTCGGCCTGGGCGAGCGCCGCGCGGGCCTGCTCGCGCAGGTCCTCCATCTCGGTGGTGACGGCGTTGGAGGCCTCGGCCGCCTGGCGGCGGGCCTCGGAGAGGATCTGCTCGGACTCGGCGCGGGCGCTGGCGAGCATCGCGGACGAGTCGCGCTCGGCGGTCTCGCGCTGCTCGGTGGTCTCGGCGTTCACCTGGGCGCGCAGCTTGGCGGTGTCGCGCTCGGTGTTGACGCGCAGCTCCGTGGTCTCGCGCTCCACGGTCGAGCGCAGGGTGCCGAGCTCGCGCTCCAGGCTGGCCCGGCGCTCGCTCTCCTCGGCGTTGATCGCGCTGGCGATCTGCGCGGACTCCCGCTCGGCGGAGCCGACGAGCTCCTCGGCGCGGCGCTGCGCGGCGAGCAGGTGGCCCTCGGCCTCGGCGGCCATCGTGGTGCGGATCTCCTCGGCCTCGCGGCGGGCGGAGGCGAGCATCTCGGCGACCTCGGACTCGGCGCGCGAACGCACCTGCCCGCCCGACAGCTTGGCGCGGGCCATGATGTCCGCGGCCTGCTGGTTGGCCTGGTTGATGATGTCCGTCGACTGGTCCTCGGCGGAACGCAGGAGGAGCTCGATGCGGGAACCGAGGCCGGCGTACGACGGCTTCTCGGTCTCGCGCAGGTTGCGCTTGGCATCGTTGAGGTCCTGCGTGAGCTGCATGGCACGACCGTCGGAGGCCTCGACCTGTCGGCGTGCTTCTTCGAGCGCGTGGTTCAGGCGGTCCAGGTGCGCGTGCACCTGGTCGCGGTCGTACCCACGCATGGCAGTCGGGAAGAGCGAGCGCTCGTCGGACACGGTGCAGACCTCCAGTGTCGGAACTTGGTGAGGCGCGGGTCAGGCTCCCCCCTGGGACGGCTTTTATCGGCTCGTCCGGCGCCCAGGATACGTGCCTTGTGCGGATGTGGATACTCCGCAGTGGGATGCAATCTACGCAATGCGTGGAATACTGCCCGCGGGTTCGGGACCCCTCTCCCACCGTGGCGGTTCAGGCACACCTCGGTGAAGGAAGAGTGAGAGTCCCGGCCGAACCTCACAAGCACACCCGTCATTGGACAGTGCTCTGTGATCGGTCCCTATGCTGGAACATCCACCTGATCGACGGGCTCGCGCCCTCACTTCGAAGGGAATCGGTGGTGCAACGCTTTTTGGCGATCCTCCTGATCCTGGCCGGCCTTGGCGGGATCGGTTTCGGGATCGCGACGGCAACCGTCCTGCGCGACTCCGACACCGTCGTCGCGACCGCGACCCCCAGCGGTGACGGAACCATGGTCGTGACGGAGCCCGGAGTTCTCGGCCTCGTCGACGACCAGGTGACCGTGCGGGCCACTGTCCCCGAGGGACAGAAGGTCACGCTCGCGCTCGGGTCCGACGTCGACGTGCTCGGCTGGGTCGGCAGCGACCCCTACGACTCGGTGACCGGCCTGTCCTCGTGGGAGACGCTCAGCGTCGCGCCGGGTACCCCCGCCCCCTCGGACGACGAGGACGCGGAGGAGACCCCGGCTGAGAAGCCGACCACCGGTCCGGACCCCGCAGGGTCCGACATGTGGATCTCCGAGGTGAGCGGTGAGACCACCGTCCAGCTGCGCTGGACCGAGCAGCCCGGCCGTGTCGTGCTGCTGGCCGCGGGCGTCGGCAAGGACGCCGTGGCGCCCACGCTCGAGCTCACCTGGCCGCGCCCCGTCAACACGCCGTACCTGTGGCCCGGTGTGCTGGGCGGTGGCTTCGTCCTGATCCTCGGCGTCTTCATGCTCCTCGGCTCCCGGCGCAAGAAGCGCAACGGCAAGAACGGGTCGACGTCCGCGGTCCGCACGCGCCAGTCGTCCTCGGAGCTGCCGCGTCGTGACGCGGTCTTCGGGGTGGACGGCGGCGAGGCCGAGCAGCACCCGGAGGAGACCCGCGGATTCCCGCCCGCGCCGGGCGGAGCGCCCGCACCGGGCGGAGCACCCGGCGACGCGCCCGACGGCGGCACGGCGGTCTTCCCGCCGGCGGCCCCGGAGCGTCCTGGCCGCGCGCGCCCCGAGCAGGGCCCGCCGCGACCGGGCACGCCGCGACCGGGTGGACCCCGTCCGGGCCGGCCCGAGCCGGGCACGCCCGAGCCCCACGAGGACCGCACCCAGGCCTGGGGGGCGCCCGCCCCCTTCGGTGGTGCCGCACCGATCGTCCCGGCACCGGAGCCCGAGCCGGCTCCCGCGCCGGTCGCCGCCCCCGCGGCCTCCATCCGCGGCATGCGGCGCAGCCGGCGCAGCCAGGCTCCTGGCGCACCCGGCGGGGCTCCCGCACCGGCCGCGCCCGCGCAGTTCGGCGGCGCCGTCCCCGACCACACGCAGCCCGCTCCCGGGCGGCCCGCGGCACCGGCCCCGGCCGAGGCCGACCCCGCGGCGTCGGGCAAGCCGATGACCCGGCGCGAGATGCGCATGCGCGAGCAGGCGCAGCGCCGGGCGGCGACCGGCGCCATGCCGGCCGTCCCGGCCGCCGAGCCGCAGTCCGAGCCCGAACCCGAGCAGGAGACCCCGAGCAGCCGTGCCGCTGCGTGGCGCCAGACCTGGGGCGTCACGGGGAACGACGACGGAGGTAATCGATGAGACGCACCACGACCCGCTCCATGGCCGTGGTGGCCACCGTGCTCGCCACGGGCCTGCTGGCCGGCTGCGCCGAGGAGCTCCCTGTCCCCAAGCCGGAGGCGCCCGTCGCGGCGGCCGTGGTCTCGCAGTCGCAGGAACGCAAGATCCTGGACAAGGTCTCCGGCGTGGTCGAGGGCGTGACCAAGTCCAGCGACGCCGACTCGCTCGCCGCGCGCCTGTCCGGGCCGGCCCTCGCGATCCGCGAGACCCAGCTCAAGGTCGCCGCCGCCCGCAAGGACAAGGAACCGCTGACGGACCTGGCGATGGAGATGCAGCAGGTGATCCTGCCCTCCGACCAGGAGTGGCCGCGCACCAGCTTTGCCATCACCGTCCAGCCCAAGGACCTCACCACGCCCGTGCTCATGGCCTTCAACCAGTCGAGCGCGCGCGAGCAGTACAAGATGTGGGGCTGGGTCCGCCTGCTGCCGGGCGTCACGATGCCGCAGTTCGCGGAGGCCGACCTCGGCAGCGCCGCGGTCCCGGCGAACGACGAGAGCCTGAAGATGACGCCCCAGTCCGCCGTGGAGCAGTACGCGTCGGTGCTCACGGTGGACAAGGACTCGAAGTACGCCGGCAACTTCGCCGACGACGACCTGCGCCAGTTCTTCCGGGACTACGGCAAGCTGCAGGTCGACGCGATCAACAAGGAAGACTGCAAGGGAGCCTTCGAGGTTGCGTACGAGCCCACCAAGGACCCGGTCAAGTCGGTCCGGACGGCGGACGGCGGCGCCCTCGTGATGGCGGCGATGATCAGCAAGGAGACCATCACCGCCAAGGAGGAGGGCTGCGAGATCGGCCCGCCGACCAAGACGACCCAGGCCCTGTGGGGCGACGCCGACGTGACCAACGTGGTCGAGGTCAACTACAAGGACATGGTGGCGATGTACGTGCCGCCGAAGGACTCCGAGGACCAGGTCAGCCTGGTCGGGTACGAGCACGTGCCGTGGTCGGTCTCGAACGGCTGATCTTTCGCTGACCAGCGCGTCAGCCATGGCTAGGGTGGCCCCCGTGAACTCACGGAGGCCACCCTTTCCGCGTCCCGGGCTCGTACTGCCGGCGCTCGCGATCACGTCGCTCCTGCTCGCGGGATGCACCGCCGAGCTGCCCGTCCCGGTCGCCGACGCCCCGGTCGTCGCCGCCGTCGTCACCGAGACCCAGGAGCACAAGATCCTGGACCAGGTGACGGGGGTCGTCGACGGCGCGAAGGGGGCCGACGGCGCGGAGGCGCTGGCCGAGCGGGTGACCGGCCCCGCGCTCGAGCTGCGCCGGGCCGAGCTGCGGATCGCCGCGGCCGGCGACGGCAAGGCCCTGCTCGCCATGCCGATGGAGGCCCAGCAGCTCGTCCTGCCGTCCGAGCAGGGCTGGCCGCGCAGCAGCTTCGTCATCACGGAACAGCCGGCCAAGGGCACGCCGTTGCTCGCGGCGTTCGAGCAGCCCGCAGCCCGCGACCAGTACAAGATGTGGGGCTTCGTCTACCTGGCGCCCGGGGTGACGATGCCGCAGTTCGCGGCGGCCGAGCTGGGCAGCCCGGCCGTCCCGGCCGACGACCCGAGCCTCAAGGTGACGCCGCAGGACGCCGTCACGCAGTACGTGTCGGTCCTGAACGCCGGCGAGAAGTCGAAGTACGCCGCGAACTTCGGCGCCGCCGCGGACGACGAGCTGCGGGCGACCCTGCGCAAGACCGGCGACGGCCAGCTCGCGGAGATCAAGAAGGCGGACAAGGAGGCCAAGGGCACCTTCAAGGTCGGCTACGAGGCGACGAAGGACCCGGTCAAGGCGGTCCGCACGTCCGACGGCGGCGCCGTGGTGCTGGCGGCGCTGCTGAGCCAGGAGACCCTGACGGCGGACAAGGGGTGGCAGCTCTCGCCGAGCACGCCGTCGGCCAAGGCGCTGTGGGGCGGCGCCAAGGGTACCGAGGTGATGAAGGTCGCCTACCGCGACATGGTCGCGCTGTACGTACCGCCGGCCGACTCGGGGGAGCAGGTGAGCCTGCTGGGCTTCCACCGGGTGCCCTACGCGGTGTCGAACAAGTAGATCGGTGATCGCCGAGAGCGGAGTCGACGGGTATCGATCGCGTGGTTCATTAGGATTGCCCCCATGAGCAGTACCTCCCCTCAGCCCGGCCCCGCCCGGAGCGCGCAGCCCGAGTTCGCGGTGCGCGGCGCCGTCGACCTGTCCGCCCTCAACCGTCCCCAGGCGCCGCCGCCCGGAGAACCCGGTGGCGCACCCGAAGCCGGCGGTTTCGTCGTGGACGTCAGCGAGGCGAACTTCGAGCAGCTGGTCCGCGACTCGGCCACCTATCCGGTGGTGATCCTGCTGTGGATCCCGACGGACCAGGCGAACGCCGAGCTGGGCGCCACGATGGGCCGCCTCGCCCAGGAGTACGGCGGCCGGTTCCTGCTGGGCCGCGTCGACGCGCAGGCCTCGCCGCAGGTCGCCGCCGCGTTCCAGGTGCAGGGCGTGCCGACCGTCGTCGCCGTGCTGCAGGGCCAGCCGCTGCCCCTGTTCCAGGGCGCGGCCGACGAGCAGCAGATCCGCGGCGTGCTCGACCAGGTGCTGGCCGCCGCCGAGCAGAACGGCGTCACGGGCCGGGCCCCGGGCGGCGTCCCCGCGACCGACGAGCCGGAGCCCGAGGTGGAGCCGCCGCTGCCGCCGCTGCACCAGGAGGCGTACGACGCGATCGAGCGTGACGACCTGGAGGGTGCCGCCGCGGCCTACGCGAAGGCGCTGCGCCAGGACCCGAAGGACTCGGACGCCACGGCCGGCCTCGCGCAGGTGCACCTCATGCAGCGCACCCACGACTCCGACCTCGCCGCCGTGCGGCAGGCCGCCGCGGCGGCGCCGTCCGACGTCGACGCGGCGCTCGCCGTCGCCGACATGGACATGCTGGGCGGCAAGGTGGACGACGCGTTCGCCCGCCTGCTCGACCTGCTGCCCGAGGCGGACGCCGACGGCAAGGAGAAGATCCGGGTGCGGCTGCTGGAGCTCTTCGAGGTCGCCGGCACCACGGACCCGCGGGTGAGCAAGGCCCGCAAGCGCCTGGCGATCAGCCTGTACTGACGGGGCGTGCGGTCGGCCGGACGGTTCAGCGCGCCTCGCTGATCACCTTTGAGGCCCGGGTTTTTTTTCTTTTGGGGGGGTCCAAACGAAGAAAAACAGGGCTCCAAAGGAACCGGGTTTCTCCTGGGCGGGGGGAAGCTCCCGGGTCCGGATGGGGGGTGTT
>NZ_JBHWLR010000006.1:1592-91170 GCF_042731755.1 Promicromonospora sp. NPDC059942 | reverse complement strand
GGGGGGGGGGGGGGGGGGAGGGTCGAGCGCGCTTCGTGGATCACTTTGGAGTCTTGTTTTTTTTCGTTGAGAGGGAACCAAAAGAGAAGAAACCCGGGCCTCAAAGGGAATCGGGTTACTCCGGGACGGCGGAACGCTCCGGGATCAGGATGAGGGCGCCCAGTGGCGGGATCCGCATGGGCGCCGACCACGCGCGGCCGTGGTGCGGGACCGGCTCGGCCTGGACGCTGCCCATGTTGCCCACGCCCGAGCCGCCGTACACCGTGGCGTCGGTGTTCAGCACCTCGCGCCAGACGGGTCCGGTGCCGCGCTTGACGGCGTCGACCAGCGGTCCCGTCGCGGCGAGGCCCGGCCGGAGCGCCGTCTCGACCGGCTCGGCGGGCGGCAGGGTCTCGACCGCGCCTCCGGCCCCGCCCGCCGGAGCGGCCCCTCCCGCCTCAGCGGCCCCGTCCGCCCACGGCACCTCCGGCAGCGGCAGGCGGTACCCCTCGTGCGGCACCCCCGCGAAGTTCACGACCACGACCACCGGGTCCCCGGAGCGCGACCGGCGCACGTAGGCGAGCACGTTGTGGTCGGCGTCGTCGGACTCGAGCCACTCGAAGCCCGCCGGGTCGAAGTCGAGCTCCCAGAGCGCGGGCGTCGCGCGGTAGAGCGCGTTCAGGTCCCGGACGAGGTGTTGCACGCCGGAGTGCCCGGAGTCGCCGAGCAGGTCCCAGCGCAGGCCCTCGGACTCGGCCCACTCCGTGTCCTGCGCGAACTCGCACCCCATGAACAGCAGCTGCTTGCCGGGGTGGCTCCACTGGTAGGCCAGGAACGAGCGGACGCCGGCGAGCTGCTGCCACCGGTCGCCGGGCATCTTGCGCAGCAGCGACCCCTTGCCGTGCACCACCTCGTCGTGGCTGATCGGCAGCACGAACTGCTCCGTGAACGCGTACACCAGCGAGAACGTCAGCTCGCCGTGGTGGTAGCGCCGGTTGTACGGGTCCTCCGCGAGGTAGCGCAGGGTGTCGTTCATCCAGCCCATGTTCCACTTCAGGCCGAAGCCCAGCCCGCCGCTCGACGTCGGTCCGGTGACCTGCGGGAACGCCGTGGACTCCTCGGCGATCATCATCACGCCGGGCGTGCGCCGGTACGCGGTCGCGTTCGCCTCCTGGAGGAACGCGATGGCCTCCAGGTTCTCCCGCCCGCCGTGCACGTTGGGCGACCACTCGCCCTCCTTGCGCGAGTAGTCGAGGTAGAGCATCGAGGCGACGGCGTCCACGCGCAGCGCGTCGACGTGGAACTCCTCGAACCAGTACGTGGCGTTGGCGACCAGGAAGTTGCGCACCTCGCGGCGGCCGAAGTCGAAGATCAGCGTGCCCCAGTCCTGCTGCTCGCCGCGCCGCGGGTCGGGGTGCTCGTACAGGGGCGTCCCGTCGAACCGGGCCAGGGCGAACTCGTCGCGCGGGAAGTGCGCGGGCACCCAGTCCAGCACGATGCCGACGCCGGCCTGGTGCAGCCGGTCGACCAGGTACCGGAAGTCGTCGGGCGAGCCGAACCGCGACGTCGGCGCGTAGTAGCTGGTGACCTGGTAGCCCCACGACCCGCCGTACGGGTGCTCGGCGACGGGCAGCAGCTCCACGTGCGTGAAGCCCTGCTCCACGACGTACGCGGTGAGCTGCTCCGCGAGCTCCCGGTAGCCCAGACCCGGGCGCCACGAGCCCAGGTGCACCTCGTACACGCTCAGCGGCGCGGAGTGCGGGTCGGTGGCCGACCGGGCGGCGAGCCAGGCGTCGTCCTGCCACTCGTACGTCGAGGTGGTCACGACGCTCGCGGTCGCGGGCGGCTGCTCCGTCGCCTTGGCGAGCGGGTCGGCCTTGGCGCGCCAGACGCCGTCGGCGCCCAGGATCTCGAACTTGTACCGCAGGCCGGGGCCGACGTCGGGGACGAACAGCTCCCAGACGCCCGTGGCGCCGAGCGACCGCATGGGGTGCGTGCCGCCCCAGCCGTTGTGGTCGCCCACGAGCCGCACGCCGCGCGCGTTCGGCGCCCACACCGCGAAGGCGACGCCGGCGATGTCGCCGGCCGAGCTCGGGTACCGGTGCACGTTGGCGCCGAGCACCTGCCAGAGCTGCTCGTGCCGGCCCTCGCCGATCAGGTGCAGGTCCACCTCGCCGAGGGTGGGCAGGAACCGGTACGGGTCGTCGGACTCCCAGGTGTCCGTGCCGGAGCGGGTGCGGATCCGGTAGTCGGGGGCGTGCCGGGAGCCGTCCTCCTCCTCGGCGGCGGGGACGACGGCGGCCCACACGCCCGCACCCTGGTGCGTGGCGGACACCTCGGCGCTCGCCGTGACGACGACCACCTCGTCGGCGAGCGGGCGCAGGGCGCGCACCACGGTCCAGGGCCCGTCCAGCAGGTGCGGGCCGAGCACGGTGTGCGGGTCGTGGTGGGTTCCGGACGCGACAGCGGTCAGGACCTCGAGGTCGACGTCGGGCAGGTCAGCCATGGGTTTACCTTTCCACGTCGGGCGCGTGACGTGCGACACGTACCCGGCGCGTACCGATGCCCAGGTCACGAGCCGAGCACGCGCTCCACGGCGGCGAGCGGGATGTGCGTCCACGCCGGGCGGTGCCGGAACTCGTAGACCACCTCGTACAGCGCCTTGTCCACGGTCAGGGAACGCAGCAGGAGCTCGGCGGTGCCGACGTCGAGCGGGCTGCCCGTCGACGTCGCGCCGTCGACCGGGCGCACGGTCTCGCCCGGCGCCTCGCCGCTGGCCTGCCGGTACCCCTCTGTAACTTCTGGTCGGGGCACCGCTGCGTTCCGTTCCGGGCGGGTGCCTCGTTCCTCGGCCCCCACCCTGCTCTGCACTTCGCGGTACCCCTCTGTAACTTCTGGTCGGGGCACCGCTGCGTTCCGTTCCGGGCGGGTGCCTCGTTCCTCGGCCCCCACCCTGCTCTGCACTTCGCGGTACCCCTCGAGGAAACTCACCTGCGCGTGCGACACCCAGTGCGGGTCCGTGGCCTGCCCGACGGCGGCGGCGTAGTCCAGCGACCGGAGCAGCCCGGCGACGTCACGCAGCGGCAGGTCGGGCGCCGTGCGCTCGGACACGGGACGCTGCGGCTCGCCCTCGAAGTCGAGGACCTTCCAGCCGTCCGGCGACCAGAGCGCCTGCCCGAGGTGCAGGTCGCCGTGGATCGGCTGCAGCGGCACGACGTCGCCGCGCTCGACGACCGTCGCCAGCCGTGCGCTCAGCGCGTCGTACAGGGCGGCGACGCCCGCGCGGTGCGGGGCCAAGGCAGGGACGTCCGCGAAGGCCTCGGCGGCCCGGCGGCGCAGCACGCCCATGAACCCGGCCGGTTCGAGCGCCGGCCCGGGGCCCAGGGCCTCGCGCAGGGCGGCGTGCAGGTGCGCGACGACGGCACCCAGCTCGGCGGCCCGCTCCCCGAAGTCCTCGTCCCGGGCGGCGTACCCGCAGGCCAGCTCGAACCCGTCGGTCCCCTCGTGCACGAGCTCGGAGAGCACCGCGAGGTGCGCCACGGGCCCGGCGTCGCCGTCGCGCGCCGCACCGCGCGGGCCGGCCTGCCCGGCGCCAGGGGCGGGCAGCTCCACCGCGCCGAGGAAGCGGGGCACGCCGTCCCAGCCGGCCCGCGTCAGGGCCTCCGGGATCACGACGTCGGGGTGCGGCCCCAGGGCGACCGTCCGCAGGATCTTGAGCATCCCGCCGCGCCCGGTCGCGTGCGGCAGGGCCGGGAGCACCACCGACGTGTTCGACTGCTCCCCGGAGATGCGCCGCGCGTCGCGGAGCTCGGCGCAGTCCTCCGGCTCGCACGCGGCGGGCAGGGCGGCGGTGAAGTAGGCGTGCCAGGCCGCGGGGTGGACCCCGCCGTCGTGCACGGTCGCGGTGCCCGACGCCGTGGTGACCGTCCCGATGAGGCCGGCCGCCTCGGTGTCGGCGGTGTCCGCCTCCGGCTCCGCCGTGGGGGTCAGGACCAGCGGGACCTGGATCACCAGCGACTCGTCGCCCGCCGCCAGTCCCGGGCCGACCAGCCGCAGGAGTGCGACCACGACGTCGGCCACGCCGCCGAACGTGACCGTGAGCCACGGCTCGTGCGTCACGCCCTCGGCGGGCACCGGGTACCAGCGCTGCGCGGGCAGCCACGTGTCCAGGAGCCGCAGCACCTCCGGTGGGAGGTGTGCGGCGCCTGGGGAGACGTGGACGGGACGCGCCGGGCTCACCCCTCTCGCGCCTGCCCGACGGGTTCGCTCGTGCCCGTGGAGCTGTTCGTCCCGGCCGGCACGGGCGGGGCCAGCACCAGCCAGTAGAAGTCGCGGGCGCCCCACGTCATCGTCAGGATGCCGTCGTCGCCGACGCCCGGGAACGCGGCGCCGCCGAACACGTCCGTCAGCGTCCAGCCGGCGTACCCCGGCAGCTTGATCGTGGACGAGCGCGCCGTGGCCGACAGGTTCGCGGCGATCAGCAGCGTCTCCTCGGCGGACGACCGGGTGAACGCGATGACCGACTCGTCGTTGCAGTCGAGCGCCGTGAAGTCGCCCGTCCCGAACGTGGGGTGCAGGCGCCGGAACGCCAGCATGTTGTGCATCCAGTGCAGCAGCGACGTCGGCTGCGCGAGCTGGGCCTCCACGTTGGTGTGCTGGTAGTGGTGCACGAGCGACTGCACGAGCGGCAGGTACAGCTTGCCCGGGTCGGCCGTGGAGAAGCCCGCGTTGCGGTCCGGCGTCCACTGCATCGGGGTGCGCACCGCGTCGCGGTCGGGCAGCCAGATGTTGTCGCCCATGCCGATCTCGTCGCCGTAGTAGAGGCACGGCGTGCCGGGCATCGACAGCAGGAGCGCGTTGGCCAGCTCGATCTCCTTGCGGGCGTTGTCCAGCAGCGGCGCCAGCCGCCGCCGGATGCCCACGTTGGCCCGCATCCGCGGGTCGGGCGCGTACCAGCCGTACATGCTGGCGCGCTCCTCGGTCGAGACCATCTCCAGCGTGAGCTCGTCGTGGTTGCGCAGGAACGTGCTCCACTGCCCGCTCGCTGGGATCGCGGGGGTGTCCGCGAGGATCTCCAGGAGCTGGCGGGCCCGCTGGTCGCGGATCGCGTAGAAGATGCGGGGCATCACGGGGAAGTGGAAGCACATGTGGCACTCGGGGTCGTCGTCCGTGCCGAAGTACTCCACGACGTCCGCCGGCCACTGGTTGGCCTCGGCCAGCATGATGCGGCCCGGGAACTCGGTGTCCAGCATGCGGCGCACCTTGCGCAGGAACCCGTGCGTCTCGGGCAGGTTCTCGCAGTTGGTGCCCTCGGCCTCGAACAGGTACGGCACGGCGTCGAGCCGGAACCCGTCCACGCCGAGCTGCAGCCAGAACCGGGCGACGTCGAGCATGGCCTCCACGACGCGCGGGTTCTCGAAGTTGAGGTCGGGCTGGTGGCTGAAGAACCGGTGCCAGAAGTACTGGCGCCGCACCGGGTCGAACGTCCAGTTCGACGTCTCGGTGTCCACGAAGATGATGCGCGCGTCCTGGTACTGCGTGGCGTCGTCGCTCCACACGTAGAAGTCGCCGTACGGGCCGTCCGGGTCGGCGCGCGACGCCTGGAACCAGGGGTGCGCGTCGCTCGTGTGGTTCATGACCAGGTCGATCACCACGCGGATGCCGCGCTCGTGCGCGGCGGCGACCAGGTCGCTGAAGTCCGACATCGTGCCGAACTGCGGCGAGACGGCGGTGAAGTCGGCCACGTCGTACCCGCCGTCGCGCAGCGGCGACGGGAAGAACGGCGGCAGCCACAGGCAGTCGATGCCGAGCCACTCCAGGTAGTCGAGCCGCTCCACGAGGCCGCGCAGGTCGCCCGACCCGCCGTCGCCCGAGTCGGAGAACGACCGGATCATCACCTCGTAGAAGACGGCCTTCTTGTACCACTCCGGGTCGTCCGACAGCCCCTTGCGGCGGGCGTCCAGGCGCGGCTGCCGACGCGGCGGCAGGGCCTGGACGGGCACCGGCACCGACGGCGGGTTGGGCACGTTCACGGACGGACGGGCCGGCGTCGGCTCCGGCCCGGCCGGCGGCGTCGGCTGTGCGGGGTATCCCTCGGGCGGCCCGACGGCGGGGCCACCCGGCCCGAACGTCGTCATGCCGGACCCACCTGGAGGACGTGGGCCACCCGGACCTGGGGGTCGAGCCGCACCCAGGGATGAGCTCCCCAGCCGTAGGTCTCACCGGACAGCAGGTCGTGTGCCACGTAGAACGGGGCGTTGTCGTCGCCGTCGGGGGCACTGAGGCCGAGGGCGGAGAGATCCAGGTGCACTACAGACTCCTGCACGTTCCGGGGGTCCAGGTTCAGCACGACCACGATCACGTCGTCGTGCCGCGGGGCACGCCGATCGTTACCCCCTGCTCTCATGGTGCGGCCCGGTGGCGTCGGTGTCGCGCGCGACGCGTGATCGGCGCCGATCCGGCGCGAGTACGCGACCACCTGGTCGTTCGTCGTGGGGTGCACGGTCAGGTTGCGCAGCTGCTGCAGGGCCGGGTGCGCGCGGCGGATCGCGTTCAGCTCGCCCAGCAGCAGGGCGATCCCGTAGTCGTCCGCCCGCGACCAGTCCCGCGGCCGGTACTCGTACTTCTCGTTGTCGATCTGCTCCTCGACGCCGGGGCGGGGGACGTTCTCCACCAGCTCGTAGCCGGAGTAGATGCCCCACGTCGGCGAGCCCGTGGCGGCCAGCACGGCCCGCACCGCGAACGCCGAGACGCCGCCCTCGATGAGGTAGGGCGGGAGGATGTCGTGCGTGGTGGGCCAGAACGACGGGCGGAGCACCGAGCCCTGCGGCCCGCTCACCTCGGCCAGGTACTCCTCGACCTCCTCCTTGGTGTTGCGCCAGGTGAAGTAGGTGTACGACTGGTGGAAGCCGATCCGGGCCAGCGTCAGCATCATCGCGGGCTTGGTGAACGCCTCCGACAGGAAGATGACCTCCGGGTTCGTCGCGTGGACCTCCGCCAGCAGCCACTCCCAGAAGTCCAGGGGCTTGGTGTGCGGGTTGTCCACGCGGAACAGGGTGACGCCCCGGTCGATCCACGTGCGGATCACCCCGAGCACGGCCTCGTACAGCCCGTCGGGGTCGGTGTCGAAGCTGAGCGGGTAGATGTCCTGGTACTTCTTGGGCGGGTTCTCCGCGTACGCGATCGAACCGTCCGCGCGCACCACGAACCACTCGGGGTGCTCCGTGACCCAGGGGTGGTCCGGCGAGCACTGCAGGGCGATGTCGAGCGCGACCTCCAGCCCTTCAGCCCGGGCGGCGGCGACGAAGTCCCGGAAGTCCGCCTCCGTGCCCAGGTCGGGGTGGATCGCGTCGTGCCCGCCGTCCGCCGACCCGATGGCGTACGGGCTGCCCGGGTCGCCGGGCGCCGCCTCCAGCGTGTTGTTGCGGCCCTTGCGGAACGTCGTCCCGATGGGGGAGACCGGCGTCAGGTAGACGACGTCGAACCCCATCGCCGCGATGCCCGGCAGGCGCTTCGCCGCCGTCGCGAACGTGCCCGACACCCAGGTGCCGTCCTTCTTCTGGTACGCGCCCTCCGACCGGGGGAACATCTCGTACCAGGACCCCGCCAGCGCGAGCTTCCGCGAGACCCGGAGCGGGTACGTGTCCGACGCCGAGACCAGCTCGCGCAGCGGCGCGCGGCGCAGGGCCTCGACCACCTCGGGCGACGTCGCCGCCGCGAACCGCGCCGGGGCCGGACGGCGGGTGTCGGCCAGCGCCTTGGCGGCCGCCGTCAGCACCCGCGCGTCGCGCGCCGTCCGGCCGGCGGCGACCAGCGGGTCGCCCGGCACCAGGCGGCAGATCTTGTCGAAGAGGCGCACCCCCTCGGCGAGCATGAGCTCGGTGTCGATGTCCGCGGCGATCTTGATCCCCGCGTCGTGCGTCCACGTGGCGTACGGGTCCGACCACCCCTCGACACGGAAGGACCAGTCGCCCTCGGCGTCGGGCTGCAGCTCGCCGCGGAAGTGGTCCAGGCCGGGCGCGACGTCGACCATGGGCGCCCACGAGTGGTCCGTCCCGTCCGGGGCGACGAGCACGGCCGTCGCGCCCACGGCGTCGTGCCCCTCGCGGAAGACCGTGGCCTCGACGGGCACGACCTCGCCGACCACCGCCTTCGCAGGCCAGCGGCCGCCCTCGACGACGGGAGCGACCTCGAGGACGGGGATGCGGCCGATCCGGCCGGGACTCGTGTGCGGGCTCACCGGAACACGCTATCGACCCTCGTGGGGGACTCGCCTGTGGGGCGCGCCGAGGTCCGGTGAACGTCGTCGGACGGGTCCGTGAAGCCGCGGGCAACAGGTGTGCTCGCCCCCACATGTGCGTAGTGTTCTGCCGGTGAGAGCGATCCGCAGATTCACCGTCCGCACGGTCCTCCCCGAGCAGCTCGCGGCGCTCGACGAGCTGGCCCAGAACCTCCGCTGGTCCTGGCACGCGCCGACGCGCGAGCTGTTCGCGAGCATCGACCCCGACCTCTGGTCCGACGTCCGGGGCGACCCCGTCGCCCTGCTCGCGGCGCTCGGCTCCGACCGCCTCGCGGCGCTCGCGGCCGACGAGGAGTTCACGGGCCGCGTGCGGGCGGCGTCCGACGACCTGCACCGCTACCTGCGGGACCCGCAGTGGTACCAGGGCCAGACCACGACGTCGGGCGGCGAGCTGCCGCACGCGATCGCCTACTTCTCGCCGGAGTTCGGCATCACCTCGGTGCTGCCGCAGTACTCGGGCGGCCTCGGCATCCTGGCGGGCGACCACCTCAAGAGCGCGTCCGACATGGGCGTGCCCATCGTGGGCGTGGGCCTGCTGTACGGCGCCGGCTACTTCCGGCAGTCCCTGACGCGGGACGCCTGGCAGGTCGAGACCTACCCGCTGCTCGACCCGGACGGCCTGCCGCTGGCGGTCCTGCGCGAGGAGGACGGCACGCCCGCCGTCATCTCGCTGGCCCTGCCGGGCGGGCGCAGCCTGCACGCGCACGTGTGGGTCGCCGCCGTCGGCCGGGTGCCGCTGCTGCTGCTCGACTCGAACGTGCCGGAGAACGACGACGCGGCCCGCAAGGTCACGGACCGCCTGTACGGCGGCGGGGGTGAGCACCGCCTGCAGCAGGAGCTGCTGCTCGGCGTGGGCGGCGTGCGCGCGCTGCGCGCCTGGTCGCGCCTCACCGGCGCGCCGGAGCCCGAGGTCTACCACACCAACGAGGGCCACGCGGGCTTCCTCGGCGTGGAGCGCATCCGCGAGCTCGTGGGGTCGGGGCTCAGCGTGGGCGAGGCCCACGAGGCCGTGCGCGCGGCCACCGTCTTCACCACGCACACGCCGGTGCCCGCGGGCATCGACCGGTTCCCGAAGGAGCTGGTCAGCGCCTACTTCGGCGGCGACAACACGATGCCCGGCGTGCCGGTCGAGACCGTGCTCGCGCTCGGCGCGGAGGACTACGACGGCGGCGACCCCACCGTGTTCAACATGGCGGTGATGGGCCTGCGGCTCGGCGGCCGGGCGAACGGTGTCTCGCTGCTGCACGGCCAGGTCTCCCGCGAGATGTTCGAGGGCCTGTGGCCCGGGTTCGACTCGCGCGAGGTGCCGATCACGTCGGTCACCAACGGCGTGCACTCGCCCACCTGGGTGGCGCCGCGGCTGGCCGCCGTCGAGGCGGAGCGCATGGGCCTGGACGAGATCACGGCGCCCGAGGCGTCGGCCGGCTGGCTGGACGCGAGCAAGGTGTCGGACGCCGAGCTGTGGGCCCTGCGCGGCGAGATGCGCGGCGAGCTGGTGGCCGAGGCCCGGCGCCGGGTGCGCAAGTCCTGGCGCGAGCGCGGGGCGTCCCCGGCGGAGCTCGGCTGGGTGGACGACGTGCTGTCGCCCGACGTGCTCACCATCGGCTTCGCGCGGCGCGTGCCCACCTACAAGCGGCTCACGCTCATGCTGCGCGACCAGGAGCGGCTCAAGGCGCTCCTGCTGCACCCCGAGCGGCCCGTGCAGCTCATCGTGGCCGGCAAGTCGCACCCGGCCGACGACTCCGGCAAGCGGCTCATCCAGCAGCTCGTCCGGTTCGCCGACGACCCCGAGGTGCGGCACCGCATCGTGTTCCTGCCGAACTACGACATCGGCATGGCGCAGTCGCTGTACCCGGGCTGCGACGTCTGGCTGAACAACCCGCTGCGGCCCCTGGAGGCGTCCGGCACCTCCGGGATGAAGAGCGCGCTCAACGGCGGCCTGAACCTCTCGATCGAGGACGGCTGGTGGGCCGAGTGGTACGACGGCGAGAACGGCTGGGGCATCCCCACGGCCGACGGCGTCGAGGACGCCGACCGCCGTGACGACCTGGAGGCCGCCGCACTCTACGACCTGGTGGAGTCCCAGGTGGCGCCCGCCTTCTACAACCGGTCCGCCGACGGCGTGCCGAGCCGCTGGCTGGAGCTGGTGCGGCACACGCTGGCCACGCTCGGCCCCAAGGTGCAGGCCACGCGGATGGTCTCCGAGTACGTGCACGGGCTGTACGCGCCCGCGGCGCAGGCCGGGCGCGTGCTCGCCGCCGACGGGTTCGCCGCGGCCAAGGACCTCGCGGGCTGGAAGGCCCACGTGCGCGGCTCGTGGCCGCAGGTGCGCGTGGACCACGTCGAGTCGGCGGGCATCGGCGAGGCGGTGCGGGTCGGGGACCGGTTGACGGTGCGCGCCTACGTCTCGCTCGGGCCGCTGTCGCCGGACGACGTGGACGTGCAGGTGGTGCACGGGCGGGTCACCGAGGCCGACGTCATCGACGAGTTCACCGCCGAGTCCCTCGCGCTGGTGGAGTCCTACGAGGCGGGGCGGCACGCGTTCGGCGGGGAGGTGGGCCTGGACACCTCCGGGCCGTTCGGTTACACCGTCCGGATCGTGCCGCGCCACCAGCACCTGGCGAGCGTGGCGGAGCTGGGCCTGGTCGCCAACGCCTGAGTAACCGGACACCCTTGTCCGATTCACCCGGACCGGTATTGGATGGGCGGGACACAACCCCCTCAGCCAACCGGAGGACAACATGTCTGACCTGCTCGATTACCCCATCCCGTCGGATCGAGCGATCGAGCCGCCACCGGAGTGGGCCGAGCTGCGCCAGCAGTGCCCCGTGGCCAGGGTGCGCCTCGCCAGCGGCGGCGAGGCCACCCTGCTGACCCGGTACGACGACGTCCGCGCCATGCTCACCGACGGCCGGTTCGGCCGCGTCATCCCGGCGGGCGGCACGGGCGTGGGCTCCCAGGACGACGGCGGCACGTTCAGCAACGACCCGACCGGGGTCATGGCGGACGAGGAGCAGCACCAGGCCTGGCGGCGGCTCGTCAACGCGACGTTCACTGCCAAGCGGGTGCAGGCGATGGCTCCCGGCATCGAGGCGAAGGCCGAGCAGCTCATCGACGACATGCTGGCCGCCGGCACGAGCGCGGACCTGGTCCCGTCCGTCGCCTTCCCGCTGCCCGTGTGGGCGATCTGCGAGCTGCTGGGCGTGCCGGAGGACGAGCGGGAGCGGTTCCCGTACTGGTCGGACACCGCGCTGAGCACCACGCGGTACACGCAGGAGGAGATCTCGGCGGCGCGCCAGGAGTTCGGCGCGTACATGGCCGGCCTGGTCGAGGCCAAGCGGGCGGACCCGGGCCAGGACCTGATCTCCGAGCTCATCGCGCTCGTGGACCAGAACGACCCGCGGCTGACGGCGCAGACCGTGATCGGCACCAGCATGGCGCTGCTCGTGGCCGGCCACGAGACCACCGCGAGCCACATCGCCAAGATGATGGCGCTGTTCCTGGGCGACCGCTCCCGGTGGGAGCAGCTCGTCGCCGACCCGTCGCTGGTCCGCAGCGCGGTCGAGGAGTCGCTGCGGTTCGACCCGAACGCGGGCTTCGGCATGGTGCGCTGGGTGGACGAGGAGATCGAGATCGCGGGCGAGACCGTGCCCGCGGGCACGACCGTGGTGTGCAGCCTCGCGGCGGCGAACCGGGACGAGGGCACGTTCGAGGGCGCGGACGAGATGGACCTCGGACGACGTCCGAACCCCCACCTCTCGTTCGGCGCGGGCTCCTACTCGTGCCTCGGCCAGTCGCTGGCGCGCACCGAGCTGCAGATCGTGCTCGCCGCCCTGGTGCGCAAGGTGCCGGGCCTCCGGCTGGCGGTACCCGTCGAGACGGTGCCGCGCAAGGAGGGCCTGCTCGTGGCCGGATTCGACGAACTACCCGTCGAGTGGGGAGAGTGACCCCCATGAAGATCAACGTGGACCGCGACGCCTGCTGCGGCGCCGGCCAGTGCGTCCTGCTCGCACCCGACGTGTTCGACCAGGACGAGGAGGGCATCGTCGTGCTGCTCGACGAGCGGCCCTCGGCCGAGCACGACTTCGCGGTGCAGGAGGCCGTGAGCATGTGCCCGACCGGCGTCATCTGGGTGGACCAGAAGGCCTGACGGGTCGCGGGGGGATCGGCTTGGCGGCCTCGATGTCGGCGGCCGCCACGTCGACCTCCTGCGGCTCGCCGCGGCCCGGGACGGGGTCGGTGCGCAGCCGCAGGCCGGCGTCGGACACCTCGACGACGAAGCCGATCAGGTCCGTCCAGCGGTGCTCCGTGCCGCCGTCCGACACCACGCGGCCGGCGGGCGCCAGGCGGCGCCGGACCACCACCCGGGTGCCGGGGCGCAGGCCCCGCCACCCTCCGGGCGCGGCCGGTGTAGCGAATGTCACGTCGGTTCTCCTTCCGCTGCGTGAGACCGGTGGGGATCAGGGGGCGTCCCGAGAGATACTAGGATCGCCCCGCCGGGTCGTACCGCGGTCGGCATCGTGCATGATCCTCAGTCCGGAAGTGGAAGGACACCCTCCAAGTGACCTACGTGATCGCTCAGCCGTGCGTCGACGTCAAGGACCGGGCGTGCATCGAGGAGTGTCCCGTGGACTGCATCTACGAGGGCAGCCGCTCCCTGTACATCCACCCGGACGAGTGCGTGGACTGCGGCGCCTGCGAGCC
Organism: Promicromonospora sp. NPDC059942; assembly: GCF_042731755.1. Lineage (NCBI taxonomy): Bacteria > Bacillati > Actinomycetota > Actinomycetes > Micrococcales > Promicromonosporaceae > Promicromonospora > Promicromonospora sp. NPDC059942. Next base: position 78,188 of record NZ_JBHWLR010000006.1, on the reverse strand, counting down.
GGTCTGCCCGGTCGAGGCCATCTACTACGAGGACGACGTCCCCGACGAGTGGAAGGACTACTACCGCGCGAACGTGGAGTTCTTCGACGACCTGGGCTCGCCCGGCGGCGCCGCGAAGATGGGCGTCATCCAGAAGGACGACCCGATGATCGCGGCCCTTCCGCCCCAGGCCTGACGTGGGGTTGCACGACCTCTCGGACCTCCCCTTCGCCTGGGACTCGATCGACGGCATCACCGCCACGGCGAAGGCCCACCCGGGCGGGCTGATCGATCTCTCCATGGGCACGCCCGTGGACCCGACGCCCGAGGTCGTGCGGCGGGCGCTCGAGGCCGCGTCGAACGCGCCGGGCTACCCGATGACCGCGGGCACGCCCGCGCTGCGCCGGGCCGTCTCCGACTGGTTCGCCCGGCGCCGCGGGGTGCCGGGCCTCGACCCGGCGGCCGTGGTCCCGACCGTCGGCTCCAAGGAGCTGGTGGGCCTGCTGCCCTCCCTGCTGCACCTGGGCCCCGGCGACGTGGTGGTGCACCCCGCCGTCGCCTACCCCACCTACCTCGCGGGCATCCGCGCGGCCGGTGCCACGCCGCTCGCGACGGACGACGTCGCCGACTGGGCCGGCCGCGACGACGTGAAGATGGTCTGGGTCAACAGCCCCGGCAACCCGACGGGACGGGTGCTGGGCGTCGAGGCGCTGCGCGCCGTGGTCGACGCCGCCCGCGCGATCGGCGCCGTCGTCGTCTCCGACGAGTGCTACGCCGAGCTGGTGTGGGATTCCCCCTACGACGCCGCGACGGGCACGGGCGGCGTCCCCTCGATCCTCGACCCGCGCGTGTGCGGCGGGTCGCACGAGGGCCTGCTCGCCGCGTACTCCCTCTCCAAGCAGTCCAGCATCGCGGGCTACCGCGCCGCCTTCCTCGCGGGCGACGGCGCCCTGGTCGCCGGCCTCACGCAGACCCGCAAGCACCTGGGCCTCATCGTGCCCGCGCCGGTGCAGGCCGCCATGACGGCGGCCCTGTCGGACGACGCGCACGTCGCCGCCCAGCGTGCGGCCTACGGCGCGCGGCGCCGGGCGCTGGCCGCCGCGGTCGTCGAGGCCGGGTTCGTCATCGACGGGTCGGAGGCCGGGCTGTACCTCTGGGTGGCGGCGCCGGACGGCCGCCCGGGCCTGGCGGTCGCGGAGTGGTTCGCGGCCCGGGGCATCCTGACCGCGCCGGGGCACCTGTACGGCGACGGCACGCACACGCGGGTGGCGCTGACCTCGACTGACGCGCAGATTGCCGATGCTGTGACACGCATCACGCAGCCTTGACCGATGGATTGGAAAAACTAAAGCAGGGCGCGATACTGTCGTGCCCCAGGTCGACGCTGTCCCGACACCTTTCTTTCACAGCAGCGTCCCTCGTGCGCCACTCAGGAAGGAAGACATGACCTCCACACCGCTGGACGGCTCGAGCCGCGTCGAGCTCGCCGTCGACGGAACCACTCACACCCTGCCTGTCGTCGCCGCCAGCGAGGGCAACGACGGCATCGTCGTGTCGTCGCTGCTCAAGGACACGGGTCTGGTCACGGTCGACCCCGGTTTCATGAACACGGCGTCGTGCGAGTCCTCGATCACCTACATCGACGGCGACGCCGGCATCCTGCGCTACCGCGGTTACCCCATCGACCAGCTCGCCGAGTCCTCCGGCTTCCTCGAGGTGGCCTACCTCCTCATCTACGGCGAGCTGCCGAGCCCCACGGAGCTGGACGCGTTCACGGAGCGTGTCAACCGGCACACGCTGGTGCACGAGGACTTCCGCACGTTCATGGGAACGTTCCCGCGCAACGCGCACCCGATGGCGGTGCTCGCCTCCGCGGTGAACGCGCTGTCCACGTTCTACCCGGAGTCGCTCGACCCGGCGGACGACGAGCAGGTCGACCTGGCCACCGTGCTGCTGCTCGCCAAGACGCGCACCATCACGTCCTACCTGCACCGGCGTCGGGTGGGCGAGCCCCTGCTGTACCCGGACTACTCGCGCGGCTACGTCGAGGACTTCCTGCGCATGACGTTCGCGACGCCGTACGAGGCATACGAGGCCGACCCGGTGATCGTGGACGCGCTGGAGAAGCTGCTCGTGCTGCACGCGGACCACGAGCAGAACTGCTCCACGTCCACGGTGCGGGTGGTCGGCTCGTCCAACGCGACCCTGTACGCCTCGGTGGCCGCGGGCGTGAACGCGCTCTCGGGCCCGGCGCACGGCGGGGCCAACGAGGCCGTGCTGACCATGCTGGAGAAGATCCGCTCGGGCGGCGAGACCGTCGAGACCTTCATGGAGAAGGTCAAGAACAAGCAGGACGGCGTGCGCCTGATGGGCTTCGGCCACCGCGTGTACAAGTCCTACGACCCGCGCGCCGCGATCGTGAAGAAGTCCGCGGACGAGGTGCTCGACAAGCTCGGCGCCAAGGACGAGCTGCTCGACATCGCGCGCGGCCTGGAGGAGATCGCCCTCTCGGACGACTACTTCGTGGAGCGCAAGCTCTACCCGAACGTCGACTTCTACACCGGCCTCATCTACAAGGCCATGGGCTTCGAGCCGGCCATGTTCACGCCGCTGTTCGCGCTGGGCCGGATGCCCGGCTGGATCGCCCAGTGGCGCGAGATGATCAAGGACCCGCAGACCAAGATCGGGCGCCCGCGCCAGGTCTACACGGGCGCCACGGAGCGCCCGTACGTCCCCGCGAACCAGCGCTGAGTCTGAGGCTGGCCTTCCAGTTCGGTCGGTTGTTCTGAGATCGGTCGGTCGACCGACCGGTCTCAGAGCAACCGACCGAACTCGTTGACAGGACCGCAGGGCGGCGTGACCGGATCGTTGCCCGGGGCGCCCCTAGTTTCGTCGTGCGTGTCACAGGGCCGGGCTACCTTGGCCCCGTGAGTCGAGCCACCCTCCTTGCCCGCCGGTCCACGGCGCACCGTGGGCTGCTCGCGCTCGTCTGGCTGCTGGTGGCCGTGCTGACCGGCGCCCTCGGCGTGACGGTCGGCTGGACGCAGGCCGCGGCGACCGCGGGAGCGCGCGACGGTCTGGCCGCGGCCGAGCCCTCGGGGCGGGCGGTACAGCTCGCCACCCGGCTCGCGGACGGCGCCGCGGCCGACGCCCAGGACGCGCGCGTGCAGGAGGTGCTCGCCGACCTGCTCGACGGCGTGCCGCACCGGGTCACCTACGACGTGCGGACCGAGGCGCAGTACACGACGGACGCCGACGGGCAGGACCTCGGCCGCTGGTCGGTGGCGCTCCTGCCCGCGCCCTCGCGGCAGGAGGCCCTGTCGGGCGCGGGCGCGAGCGGCGTCACCCTGGTCGACGGCGCCTGGCCGGCCGCCACGGACGAGGCGGCGGTCCAGGCGGACGCCGCCGAGGCCGCCGGGCTGGCGGTCGGCGACCGGGTCCGGCTCGGCGTCGACCCCGAGGACCCCGCGGGCACCGGTACGGCGGTCACGATCGCCGCGACCTGGCGCGTCACCGACCCCGACGACGCGGGCTGGCTCGGTGACCCGAGCGTGCTCACCGGGTCGGACGGCGCGTACCTCGGCCCCGTCGTGGTGAGCCAGGAGGTGCTCGCCGGGCTGGACACCGACCCGTTCGCGCGCTGGACGGTGGTGCCCGACGGCGCCGCGCTCACCCCCGAGGACCTCCCCGCCCTGGCGGCGCTGACGCCCGCGGTCGACCGCATCCTCGGCGAGGACCCGGACGTCGCGCCCCGCGGGCTGACCGTCACCGGGACGCTCGACGTGATCGCCGCCGACCTGGCGGCCGCGCTGCGTGCCGCGGACGCCGTCGCGCTCGTCCCGCTGTGCCTGCTGGCCCTCGTCGGCCTGGTCGCGCTGGTCCAGGTGGCCCGGCTGCTGGCGGCCACCCGGGAGGGCGAGGTCGCCCTCCTGGTCTCCCGCGGCGCCGCGCCCGGCACCGTGACGGCCGCGGCCGCCGTGGAGGGCGCGCTGCTCGCGCTGACCGCCGCCGCGGCGGGCGGGGCCGCCGCGTGGGGCGCCCTGCGCGCGGTCGTCGGCTCCGAGGCGGGCGCGGCGGTCTCCGTCGGGACGCCGCTGGCCGTGGCCCTCGCGGTCGCCGTGGCGGCCACCGCGACGCTCGTGCTGGTGGCGGCGCTGCAGGTGCAGGCAGCGGTGCGGCGCCAGGTGACCGACCGCTCGGGGCGCGTGCGCCAGGTCGCCGCGCTCGGCACCGTGGTGCTGACCGTGGCTGCCGCCGCGGTCAGCGTGACCCAGCTGCTGCGCTACGGGTCGCCGCTCGTGGCCACGCCCGGCGGCCTGCGCACCGACCCGGCCGCGGCCGCCGCACCCGCGCTCGCGCTGGCGGCGCTCGCCGTCGCGGCGATGGCGGTGCTCGGCCCGGCCACGCGGCTGTGGGCGGGGCTGGCCGGGCGGTCGCGCGGCGTCGTCGGGCCGCTGGCCGCCCGGCAGGTGGCCCGCCGGATCGTCGTCTACGTGGTGCCCGTGGTCCTGCTCGTGCTCGCGGGCGGGGCCGCGACCCTCGCCGGCGGCTACACGGGCACCGCGGAGCGCCTGCGCGCCGACGTCGACGTGCTCGCCAACGGCGCCGACGTGCGCGTCAAGCCACCCGAGAGCGGGCGCCTCGACCCGGCGCCGTTCCTGCCGGGCGCGACGGGTCCGGGCAGCACCGCCCGCGCCGCGGCGCCCGTGCTGTCCGGGACGGCCTACTCCGACGGCCTGCCCGTCGCGATGCTGGCGCTGCCCGCCGCGGCAGTCCCGAAGGTGGTGCGCGCGCCCGAGGAGGTGCTCGACACCGCGGCGCTCGCCGACGACCTGGCGAACGACGCCTTCGCCGACGCGCCCGCCCTGGCGGGCGACGCCCGCGACCTCGGCGTCACCGTGCGCGGCCGGATCCACGAGACCGTCGAGACCAACCTGGAGAGCTGGGCGCCGCGGCACCAGCTCGACCTGTCGGTCGTGCTCGCCGCCGCCGACGGGACCCTGGCCACCGTCGACCTCGGGCGGCTCACGGAGGGGGACGGCAGCGACGGCACCCTCGGCGAGCACGAGGTCGCGCAGGAGCTGCGGGGCGAGGTCCCCGCGCCGCCGCCCGGCCAGACGTGGCGGATCGCGGCCCTGGACGTGGACACCCGGCCCGGCTGGTCCATGGCGGAGGTGACGCTGGCCGTCGACGGCATCACGGCGGGCGGGCTGCGCGTCGACCAGCCGGTGTGGACGCCGTCCGAGACCTTCGACGGCCCGACGGGCCTGGAGCTGACCGAGGGGGAGGCCGCGTTCAGCATGACCCTCGGTGACGGCGTCTCCGGCGCGAACCGGCTGCGTCTCCTGACCACGCCGGCCGCCGGACCCGTCCCGCTGCTGGCCTCGTCCTCGCTGGCCGACTCGCTCGGCGTCACCACGGGTGACACCTTCGAGCTCACCCTCGGCGCGACGCGCCTGCCCGTCGAGGTCGTGGCGTCGTCCGGCACCGTGCCCGGCGCGCTCGAACCGTACGCCGTCCTGGTCGACCGCGCGGCGCTCGCCGCCGTGCTCGTGCGCGACGTCAACGACCCCGCGCTCACGAACGAGGTCTGGCTCGCCGCCGGGCCGCCCGGCGCCGCCGCGCCGGCGGGGGCCGTGGCAGATCTCGCCCGGCAGGCGACGGAGGCCGCGGAGGCCGCCGGCCTCAGCAGCCAGGAACGGCCCACCGTGACGACGCCGGGCTACGGCTCCACCGACACGGCCGTGCCGGTGCGCGTCTCGTTCTGGCTCGCCGCGGCCGGCGCGACCGTGCTCGCGCTGGCGGGCGTGCTCGCCGTCGCCGTGGCCACCCTCCGGGAGCGGCGCGGCGAGGTCATCGTCCTGCGCGCCGTAGGGCTCGGCCCCGCAGCACAGGGCCGGGCCCGGGCCGCGGAGCTCGTCACCGTCGGGATCGTGGCGCTCGCCGTCGGCGCGGTCGCCGGCTGGGGCGTGGCGCGTCTGGCCGCGGGCGGCCTGGCCGCCGCGACCCTGACGGGGATCGACGCGGCGCCGCCCGCGCAGTTCCTCCTCGCCACCGGGGCCACCGGCCTGGTGCTCGCCGCCGCCGTGGCGGGGCTGGTCCTGGTCGCGATCGGGGTGGGCGGGCGAGTCACCGCGCAGGCCCGCGACACCACCTACCGCGAGGAGGTCCGCTGATGGGGGCACTGTCCGGGCTGGGCCTGCTGGCGCGGCGACAGCTGCGCACCTCCTGGGGCGCGACGGCCGCGCTGGGCGTGGTCGCGTTCCTCGCCGCCGGCGTGCTGTCGACCGCGCCGCGCGCCGTCGCGACCATGCACGCGGACCAGGTGGTCTACGAGACCGCCACGGCCTCGGGCCCGGCCCGGGACGTGATCTCGGTGGTGGATTCGATCCCCGGCCGGGCACCGAACGGGGGCTTCTACGACCCGGGCAGCGTCGGGAGCGGCGTGCCGGACGAGCCGGACTGGGCCCCGTTCGTCGAGAACCTGGACGCCGTGCGCGCCGAGTCCCCCGAGCCGCTGCGCTCCGTGATGGGTGCTCCGCTCTTCCACGTGACCTCGACGGACCCCGCGTACACCGCGCCGGAACGCAGCTCCGACCTGGCCGAGGCCAAGGTCTTGCTCCGGACGGCGCCTGACCTGGCCGAGCACGCCGAGCTGGTCGAGGGGCGCTGGCCCACCGCGACCGCCGGGCCCGTGTTCGTGGGGGACGAGCAGTCGATCAGCCAGCCCGCGGAACGGGCGCCGGCGTTCGAGGTCGCCGTGTCGCGCGCCGTCGCCGAGACGTACGGGTGGGAGCTCGGCGGCCGGTACGACAACCTCTCCGGCTCGGGCATCATCGCCCTGGCCGGCCGGTACCCGTCCCTCGTCGTGACCGGGATCTTCGAGACCGGCGACCCCGACGCCGACTACTGGCTGCACCACGCCCTGGGGGCCAGGGCCTCCGTGATCGCCGACCCGAACCGCGGCCTGCTCGGCACCGCGACGGCCTACGTGGACCCGGCCATGATCACGCCGCTGACCCTCGGCGTGGCCGAGACCCGCATCTGGTACCCGGTGAGCACCGACGGCCTGACCGCCGCCGACGTGCCCCTGCTGCTGGCCCAGATGAACGGCCAGTCGGCGCGGACCTTCCTCGTCCCGGCCGGCCCCGACGACCCCACGCCGCTCCAGCTGCGGCCCACCAGCCGGCTCACCGAGATCCTGGAGAGCCTGCTCGCGCAGCGCACCGGGGTCGACGCGATCGTCGCCGTCCTCGCCGTCGGACCGCTCGGCGCCACCGTCGCCGTGCTGGCCCTGGGCGCGCGGCTCGTCGTCGACCGGCGGCGGTCCGCGCTCGCGCTCCTGCGCGCCCGTGGCGCGTCCGGCACCCAGGTGCGCCTGCTCATGGGCGGCGAGGGCCTCGTCGTCGGGCTCGGCTCGGCGGCCGTCGGGTTCGCCGCGGGCCTCGTGCTCTCGGCCGCCGTCGGCGTCGACGCCCCGGTCACCCTCGCCCAGGTGCTGCTCGCCGTGGCCGCGGGCCTCGCCCCGGCGGTCGCCCTCGCGCTCGCCACGTCGCCCGCCGGCCTGCGGACCACACGCTCGGACCTCGCGCCCCGCTCACGGAGCCGGGTGCGCTGGGTGCTGGAGGTGCTCGTCGTCGCGGGCGCCGCGCTCGCCGCCTGGCTGCTGCTGTCGCGCGGGGTCGTCGCCGGCTCGGGCGCCGGCTCCGGTAGCGGCGTCGACCCGCTCGTCGCCGCGGCACCCCTGCTGGTCTCCCTGGCGCTCACGCTGCTCGCCGTCCGCGCCTACCCCTGGCTCGCGCTCGCGGCCGAGCGGGCGCTCGCACCGCGGCGCGACCTCGTCCCGTTCCTCGGGGCGGCCCGCGCCACGCGCGACCCCGCCGGCGGCCCCGTCCCGGCGGTCGCGCTCGTGCTCGCGGTCGCCGTCGCGGCGACGTCGGCCGTGCTGTACTCCACGGTCTCCGGCGGCGTGGTCCGCGAGGCCTGGCGGGCGACCGGCGCGGACCTGCGCGTCTCCGGCCCCGTCGTCGACGAGCCGGTCGCGGACCAGATCGCCGCGTTCGACGGCGTCGCCGCCGTGTCGCCGGTGGGCGACGTCGGCGACGGCCTGCTGCAGGGCGTGGGTTCCTCACCCCGGGTCGAGGTGTGGACGGCGGACGCGGCGGAGCTGGTCCTGGCGCAGCAGGACGTCGAGGGCGCGCCCGAGACGCTGGACGGCCTGGCCGGGCCGGGCGGCGCGGGCGACGGGGCGCTGCCCGTGATCCTCACGCCTGGCGCGGCGGGCCCGGGGGTCGGGCCGGGCACCACCGGGATCACGCTCACGACGCAGGAGGGCGACGTGCCCGTCCGGGTCGTCGACGTGGTCGACGAGCTCCCTGGCCTGCCCGCGGGCCGCTCGCTCGTGCTCGCCGACGCCGACCGCCTCGCCGAGGCCACGGGCGACGTCAGCTACCCGCGCCTCGCGCTCGTGGGCCTGACCGACGACGCCGACCGCGCCGCCGTGACGGCCGAGATCTCGCGGCTGCTGCCGTCGTCCGTCGTGGAGGACCCGGACCAGGAGGCCGACGCCGTGCTGGCGGCGCCCGTCTCCGGGGGGCTGGCCGTCGCGTTCGTGCTGGCCGTGCTCCTCGCAGGGCTGCTGTGCGCGGGGGCCGTGGTGATGACGCTGATGCTCGCCGCCCCCGCGCGGGCCCGGCTGCTCGCCGTGCTGCAGACCCTCGGCCTCTCGCCCCGCCTCGGCCGCGGGCTGGTCGGCTGGGAGATCGGACCCTGGGCGGTGGTCGCGCTCGTGGTGGGCGCCGTCCTCGGCGTGGTGGTGCCGGAGCTGGTGCTGGCCGCGGTGGACGTCACCGCCCTGACCGGCGGTCCCACCCAGCCCGACGCGAGGTACGACCCGCTGCTGCTGGGCGCGGCCGCCGCCGGGTTCGTGGTGGTGGTGCTGGCCGCGGTCGGCGTGGCGGCGGCGCTGAGCCGCCGCGGCGAGGTGGCGGCCCAGCTCCGGATGGGGAGCAACGACTGACATGAGGGAGACCCGATGAGCACGACCATCGAGCTGACGGACGGCGGCGCGCCGGCCTCGGCGGGGCCCGCCGGCGGCGGCGAGATCCGCTGCGCCGACCTGGTGCGCATCTTCGCCACCGACGGCGTGGAGGTGCAGGCGCTGCAGGGCCTCACGCTGACCGTCGAGCCGGGTGAGATCGTCGCCGTCGTGGGCGCGTCCGGGTCGGGCAAGTCCACGCTGCTGACCATTCTCTCGGGCCTGGACACGCCGACCGGCGGGTCCGCCGTGGTGGCAGGCACCGACCTGCTGACGATGGGCCACGCCGAGCGGGTGCGGTACCAGCGCTCCACGGTCGGCTTCGTGTGGCAGCAGACGTCGCGCAACCTGCTGCCGTACCTCACGGCGAGCGAGAACGTGCGCCTCCCGCTGGAGCTGGCCGGCGCGCTCCCACGGCGGGAGCGCGCGCGCCGCGTGTCTGACCTGCTCGACCTGCTGGAGGTCGGCCACGTGGCCGGGCGGCGGCCCGGTGAGATGTCCGGCGGCGAGCAGCAGCGCACCGCCATCGCGGTGGCCGTGGCGAACAACCCGCGCGTGCTGCTGGCCGACGAGCCCACCGGCGAGCTCGACGAGACCACTTCGGTCGAGGTGCTGGAGGCGCTGCGGGGCGTGAACCGGGAGACGGGCGTGACGACGCTGATCGTGACGCACGACCCGACGGTGTCCGAGCACGTCGCGCGCACCGTCCAGATCCGGGACGGCCGCACGTCGACGGAGACGCTGCGGCGTACGGAGGTCGACGAGCACGGCGCCGAGCGGCACGTCGCGGAGGAGTTCGCGGTGGTCGACCGGGTCGGCCGGCTGCAGCTACCCCAGGACTTCGTGCACGCGCTCGACCTGCGCGACCGCGTGCGGCTGGCGCTGGAGCCGGACCACGTGGGCGTGTGGCCGGCGGCACCCGGCCAGGCCGCGGAGCCGGCCGAGCCCACCGGGCCGGCCGCGCCCGCCGCCCCGTCGGCCCAACCGCAGGCCCCCACCGAGGAGGACCGATGACCACCACGACCCCGGCCCGCACCGTGCTGCGCGCCCAGGCCCTCACCCGGGTGTTCGGCACCGGCGCCGGCGAGGTGCGCGCCCTGTCGGACGCGACCCTGGAGGTCGCGGCGGGCGAGCTGCTGGTGGTGCGCGGCCCCTCCGGTTCGGGCAAGACGACGCTGCTGAACCTGCTCGGCGGGCTGGACCGGCCGACGTCGGGCAGCGTGTGGCTCGGCGACGCCGAGCTGACCGCGCTGGGGGAGCGGGCGGTGCTCGCGGCCCGGCGCGACCGGATCGGCTACGTGTTCCAGTCGTTCGGGCTGGTGCCCGTGCTGTCCGCGGCCGAGAACGTCGAGGTACCCCTGCGCCTGCGGCGCACCCCGCAGGGCGAGCGGTCACGGCGGGTGGCGGAGGCGCTGGACGCCGTCGGCCTGAGCGGGCACGCGAAGCAGCGGCCGTACGAGCTCTCGGGCGGGCAGCAGCAGCGGGTGGGTATCGCCCGCGCGCTCGTGGCCGACCCGGAGGTGCTGCTCGCGGACGAGCCCACGGGGCAGCTCGACTCGGGCACGGCGGCCGTGGTGATGGACCTGCTGGCCCGGGTGGTGCACGAGCGCGGCGTGGCCGCCGTCGTCTCCACCCACGACCCGGAGCTCATGGCCCGCGCGGACCGCGTGGTGGAGCTGCGCGACGGACAGGTCGTCGCCCAGGCGTCCTAGCGACGATGTACAGGTTCTCGCGCGGCGGTGCTCGGCCCCTCGGGCGGCCGGGCACCGCTTCGTCCCGCGTCGGGCAGGTTCGTCCCGAGACGTGCTCCGCGAGGCGTCTCGGGCGCAAGGCCTGGTCGAGCGGGTCATCGCCCCGGGCAACGGGTGAATTTCCTGCTCCGGGCCCTCACGCAGGTCGTGTTACGGCTGTGAGAACCACCTGGTCAGAACTGTTACTCGGTGTTACCCGTGTATACCGAGATGGTCACAACTCGGTGGAGTTTCTCGGGTGGTGGTCATCGGCACGTCCAGGGAGCGGTTACGTTATTCCGTGATACCACGGGGCGCAACGAAGCGTCCGCATCGCTCCGGACGGCACCCGCCGTGCCGGGGTGTACTGCTACCCAGGAGGACACGTGACACCTCGTAAGCGACTTGTGGGGCTGGGCGCTTTCGCGCTCGCCTCGTCGCTCGTGCTGACCGCTTGTGGCGGTGGCAACAGCGGCGACGACGCGACCGGCGATGGCGCCAGCACCGGGATCGTGACGATCAGCAACGGTGAGCCCCAGAACCCGCTCGTCGGGTCGATGACCAACGAGACCGAGGGTGGGCTCGTCGTCCAGCAGCTCTACTCGGGCCTCGTCTACTACGACGCCGAGGGTGTCGTGCACAACGAGATCGCCGACTCGATCGAGTCGGATGACAACCAGACCTGGAACATCACCATCCAGGACGGCTGGGAGTGGTCCGACGGCACGCCGGTCACCGCGGCCAACTTCGTGGACGCGTGGAACTGGGCGGGCTACGGCCCCAACGGTGCCAAGGGCGCCGGCTTCTTCGAGCCCATCGAGGGCTTCGCCGAGGCGCAGGGTGTCCCCGAGTTCGACGAGGAGGGCAACGTCTCCGGCATGGCCGAGGAGCCGACCGCGGAGACGCTGTCCGGCCTCGAGGTCGTCAGCGACACCGAGTTCACGGTCAAGCTGACCCAGCCGGAGTCCGACTTCCCGATCCGCCTGGGCTACTCGGCGTACTTCCCGCTGCCCGACGCGTACTACGACGACCCCGCGGCGTTCGGCGAGCAGCCGATCACCAACGGTCCGTACGTGCTGGAGAGCTGGGAGCACGAGTCCGAGATCAACCTGGTCCCGAACGAGGCCTACAACGGCCCGCGCAAGGCCCAGAACGGTGGCCTGGACTTCATCGTCTACACCGACGAGAACACCTCGTACGCCGACCTGCAGGGCGGGAACCTCGACATCCTCGAGAACGTCCCGACCTCGGCGATGAGCACCTTCGAGGAGGACCTGGGCGACGGCGCCATCAGCCAGCCGTCGGCCAGCTTCGCGGCCATGACCGTGCCCGAGTGGCTCCCCGAGTTCCAGGGCGACGCCGGCCTCAAGCGCCGTCAGGCCCTCTCCATGGCGATCAACCGTGAGCAGATCACGGAGACGATCTTCGCCGGCACGCGTATCCCGGCCACCGACTTCACGTCGCCGGTCATCGCCGGCTGGACCGGTGAGATCCCGGGCAACGAGGTCACCACGTACAACGCGGAAGAGGCCAAGAAGCTCTGGGACGAGGCCAACGCCGAGGACCCGCTGCCGGACGACTACGTCCTGACGATCAGCACCAACACCGACTCCGACCACCAGACGTGGGTCGAGGCCGTGTGCAACGGGTACATCAACGACCTCGGCATCAAGTGCGAGATGACCGGTTACCCGACGTTCGACGAGGTCCTCAACGAGCGCGACAAGGGCCCGGACGGCAAGGTCGACGGTCTGTTCCGTGCCGGCTGGTCGGCTGACTACCCGTCGCTGCAGAACTACCTCGGCCCGCTCTACAGCAAGGCCGCGCTGGCCGGCTCGAACGACGGCCGGTACGAGAGCGACGAGTTCGACGCCGCCCTCAAGGAGGCCGCGGCCGCGCCCTCGCTGGACGAGGCCAACGTGCTCTACAACAAGGCGCAGGAGATCCTGTTCAAGGACCTTCCGGGCATTCCGCTGTGGTACTACTCCACGACGGCCGGGCACTCCGAGAACGTGGACAACGTGGAGTTCGGCTGGGACAGCATGCCGCTGCTGTACGAGGTCACCAAGTCGGAGTGACTGTGATCACGTCCGGTCTGCCGGCGTGACTCATCACCCCAGGTGACGGGCGGGGCGCGTGAACCACGCGCCCCGCCCTCCACTGTGCGGAGCCAGAACACCGGGTGATGTCCGGGAGAATGTTCCGCAGCCATCAACCAAGGAGACCTACGAATGCTCTGGTACATCGGACGCCGGCTGCTGCAGGTGATCCCCGTGTTCCTCGGCGCCACGCTGTTGCTGTACGGGCTGGTGTTCCTGCGCCCCGGCGATCCCGTGGCCGCGCTGGGCGGCGAACGTGGCCTGTCACCAGCTGCCGAGCTCGCCATCCGCGAGGCGTACCACCTGGATCAGCCGTTCTTCATGCAGTACCTCTACTTCCTCAAGGGTGTCTTCACCTTCGACATGGGCGTCACGTTCACCGGCCGTCCGGTCGTCGACGTGATCGCCCAGGCTTTCCCGGTGACCTTCCAGCTCGCCCTCATGGCGATCGTCATCGAGACGGTCTTCGGCATCGGCTTCGGGCTCTGGGCCGGCGTCCGCAAGGGCAAGCTGTTCGACTCGACCGTGCTGCTCTGGAGCCTCGTGCTCATCTCGGTGCCGACGTTCGTGATCGGCTTCGTGATGCAGGCCGTCGTGGGCGTGCAGCTCGGCTGGCTGCCGATCACCGCCGGCCGTGACCCTGATTTCATCAGCCTGCTGATGCCAGCGATCGTGCTCGCCACGACCTCCTTCGCCTACATCCTGCGACTGACACGGACGTCGGTCGTGGAGAACATCACGGCGGACTTCGTGCGGACCGCCCGGGCCAAGGGCCTGCCCCGGGACAAGGTGATGTCGCGCCACGTGCTGCGCAACTCGCTGATCCCGGTGGTCACCTTCATCGGCATCGACCTGGGCAACCTCATGGCCGGCTCGATCGTGACCGAGGGCATCTTCAACATCAACGGCGTCGGCGGAACCCTCTACCAGGCGATCATCCGCGGCGAGAACGTGACGGTGGTGTCGCTGGCCACGGTGCTCGTCGTCGTCTACATCTTCGCCAACCTGATCGTGGACGTGTTCTACGCCGTCCTGGACCCGAGGATCCGTTATGCCTGAGAACCGCTACGAGAAGACTCCCCGCCCGGGGCAGGAGCACTTCGTCGCGCCGCCGGAAGAGGTCAAGGTCGGCGTGATCGACGCCGTCAACACGTCCGAGGCGCCGAGCAGCCTCTGGTCCGAGGCCTGGCGCGACATGCGTCACCGGGCGCTGTTCTGGGTGTCCGCGGCACTGATCGTGTTCGTCGTCCTCATGGCGGTGTTCCCGGGGCTGTTCACCTCGACCAGCCCCACGTCATGCCACCTGGAGGACTCGCTGGGCGCGCCCACCGCGGGCCACATCTTCGGGTTCGACCAGCAGGGCTGCGACATCTACGCCCGGGCGGTCTACGGGGCGCGCGCGTCGGTCACGGTGGGCATCCTGTCCACGCTGTTCGTCGTGGTGATCGGCACCCTCGTCGGTGCGATCGCCGGCTACTTCGGCGGCCTGCTCGACACCCTCCTGTCGCGGTTCACGGACATCTTCTTCGCCGTGCCGTTCGTGCTCGCCGCGATCGTCATCATGAGCCTGCTCGACGACCGCAACGCGATCGTGGTCGCGGTCGTGCTGGCGGTGTTCGGGTGGACGTCGATCGCTCGGATCACGCGCGGTGCGGTGCTCGGGGTGAAGAACAACGAGTTCGTCACCGCCGCCAAGGCGCTGGGCATGGGCCGGGGCGCGATCCTCGGCAAGCACGTGCTGCCCAACTCGGCCGCGCCGATCATCGTCTACGCGACGGTCGCGCTCGGTACGTTCATCGTCGCGGAGGCCACGCTGAGCTTCCTCGGCATCGGTCTGCCGACGTCGACCGTCTCCTGGGGCGGTGACCTCGCCAAGGCGCAGCAGTCGATCCGGGTCGCCCCGGAGATCATGATCTACCCGGCGACCGCGCTCGCGCTGACCGTGCTGAGCTTCATCATGATGGGCGACGTCGTGCGCGACGCCCTCGACCCGAAGGCGAGGAAGCGATGAGCACCACGATCACCCTCACCGACGGGACCACCGAGGACGCCCCGGTGCCCGTCGAGAAGCACGACGACACCACCCCGCTGCTCGAGATCAAGGACCTGCAGATCTCGTTCACCACGGCGACCGGCACGGTCGAGGCCGTCCGCGGCGTGGACCTGACGATCTACCCGGGGCAGTCCGTGGCGATCGTGGGCGAGTCGGGTTCCGGCAAGTCCACGACGGCGCACGCGATCATCGACCTGCTGCCGGGCACCGGCAAGGTGACCGGCGGGTCCATCTCGTTCGGCGGGCGCGAGCTCGTCGGGCTGGGGCGCAAGCAGGTCGAGGACCTGCGCGGCCGGGAGATCGGCCTGGTGCCCCAGGACCCGATGTCCAACCTGAACCCGGTGTGGCGCATCGGCGCGCAGATCGACGAGGCGCTGGTGGCCAACGGCTTCCAGGGCGGCAAGGCGGAGCGCACCGCGCGCGTCGCCGAGCTGCTCAGCGAGGCCGGCCTGCCCGACGCGGAGCGGCGTGCGCGCCAGTTCCCGCACGAGTTCTCGGGCGGCATGCGCCAGCGCGCGCTCATCGCGATCGGCCTGGCCTCGCGGCCCAAGCTGCTCATCGCGGACGAGCCGACGTCGGCCCTCGACGTCACGGTCCAGAAGAAGATCCTGGACCACCTCGAAGGGCTGACGGCGGAGCTCGGTACGGCCGTCCTGTTCATCACGCACGACCTGGGCCTGGCCGCCGAGCGCGCCGAGCACCTCATCGTGATGTACAAGGGTCGCGTCGTGGAGTCCGGCCCGGCGGCGCAGATCCTCAAGGACCCGCAGCACGAGTACACCAAGCGGCTCGTGTCCTCGGCCCCGTCGCTGGCCTCCCGCCGCATCCAGTCCGCGCACGAGCGCGGGCAGGAGTCGGACGACCTGCTCGCCGAGCACGCCGACGAGGCCGAGACGACGGCGCCCGACGTCGTCGTGGCGAAGGACCTGACCAAGGTGTTCCACATCCGTGGCTCCCGGCCGGGTTCGCACACCGACTTCACCGCGGTGGACGGCATCAACTTCACGCTGCCCAAGGGCCACACCCTGGCGCTCGTGGGGGAGTCGGGCTCCGGCAAGTCCACGGCGGCCAACATGGTGCTGGGACTGCTCGACCCGACGTCGGGCAGCGTGCTGTACGACGGCAAGGACGTCTCGAAGATGTCCGCGAAGGAGCAGTTCTCGCTGCGCCGCCGCGTGCAGCCGGTGTTCCAGAACCCGTACGGGTCGCTGGACCCGACCTACTCGATCTTCCGGTCGATCGAGGAGCCGCTCGTCCTGCACAAGGTGGGCGACCGCAAGTCCCGCGAGGCGCGGGTGCGCGAGCTGCTCGACATGGTGTCGCTGCCGCAGGCGACGATGCGCCGGTTCCCGAACGAGCTGTCGGGCGGGCAGCGGCAGCGCATCGCCATCGCGCGAGCGCTGGCGCTCAAGCCCGAGGTGCTCGTGCTCGACGAGGCCGTCTCGGCGCTCGACGTGCTGGTCCAGGCGCAGATCCTGACGCTGCTCAACGACCTGCAGGCCGAGCTGGGGCTGTCCTTCCTGTTCATCACGCACGACCTGGCCGTGGTCCGGCAGATCGCCGACCTGGTGGCCGTGATGAAGGACGGCAGCATCGTGGAGCACGCGACCACCGACGAGGTGTTCGACAACCCGCAGCAGGAGTACACGCGGGACCTCCTGGCGGCGATCCCGGGCGCGAGCCTGGAGATCGGCGGCTGATCCCGCTCCTCCCACGCACGTGTCAGACGCTCAGGTCACCCCGGTGACCTGAGCGTCTGACACGTTCCGGGGGGTGTGCACCGCATCCGGGGGTGTTCACCGCACAGTGACACGGTCGACACCTGGGGATTTCGATTCGCGGGTAAGATGGGTGGTGCTGCGAGACCGGTCCCCTTCGGACCAGAGTCCGCGCCCCTGACCTCCCTTCTGGAAATGAGTGCTTCGTGACCGTGCCTGCAACCGCGCCGACCTCGGCCCGTGCGACCCGTTCCGACCTGCGTAACGTCGCGATCGTGGCGCACGTCGACCACGGCAAGACCACGCTCGTGGACGCCATGCTCAGGCAGTCCGGATCCTTCGGTGCCCGTCAGCACCTCGAGGACCGCGTCATGGACTCGGGTGACCTGGAGCGCGAGAAGGGCATCACGATCCTCGCCAAGAACACCGCGATCCGGTACTCCGGTCCCGCGGCGGCGGCGAACGGTGAGGCCGACGGCATCACCATCAACGTCATCGACACCCCGGGCCACGCCGACTTCGGCGGCGAGGTCGAGCGCGGCCTGTCGATGGTCGACGGCGTCGTGCTGCTCGTCGACGCGTCCGAGGGCCCGCTGCCCCAGACGCGCTTCGTGCTGCGCAAGGCCCTGGCCGCGAAGCTGCCCGTCATCGTCGTCGTGAACAAGGTCGACCGCCCCGACGCGCGCATCACCGAGGTGGTCGCCGAGACCACCGACCTGCTGCTCGGCCTCGCCGGTGACCTGTCGGACGAGGTCGAGGACCTCGACCTGGACGCCATCCTCGACGTGCCCGTCGTCTACGCGTCGGCCAAGGCCGGCCGCGCCTCCACCGACCAGCCCGCCGACGGCGGCCTGCCGGACAACGAGGACCTCGAGCCGCTGTTCGCGACCATCCTCGAGAAGATCCCGGCCCCGACCTACGAGGAGGGCGTGCCGCTGCAGGCGCACGTGACCAACCTCGACGCGTCGCCGTTCCTCGGCCGCCTCGCGCTGCTGCGCATCCACAACGGCACCCTGTCCAAGGGCCAGAGCGTCGCGTGGGCCCGGCACGACGGCACCCTGCAGAGCGTCAAGATCACCGAGCTGCTCGAGACCAAGGCGCTCGACCGCGTGCCGACCGACAAGGCCGGCCCCGGCGAGATCGTCGCCGTCGCGGGTATCGCCGACATCATGATCGGCGAGACCCTCACCGACATCGACGACCCGCGTCCGCTGCCGCTCATCACGGTCGACGACCCCGCGATCTCGATGACCATCGGTATCAACACCTCCCCGCTCGCGGGCAAGGGCGGCAAGGGCCACAAGGTCACCGCCCGCCAGGTCAAGGACCGCCTCGACGCCGAGCTCATCGGTAACGTCTCGCTCAAGGTGCTCCCGACCGAGCGTCCGGACGCCTGGGAGGTGCAGGGCCGTGGCGAGCTGGCCCTGGCCATCCTCGTGGAGCAGATGCGCCGCGAGGGCTTCGAGCTCACGGTCGGCAAGCCGCAGGTCGTCACCAAGCAGATCGACGGCAAGCTCCACGAGCCCATGGAGCGCATGACCATCGACGTGCCCGAGGAGTACCTCGGCGCCATCACGCAGCTCCTCGCGCAGCGCAAGGGCCGCATGGAGACCATGACGAACCACGGCACCGGCTGGGTCCGCATGGAGTTCATGGTCCCGGCGCGCGGCCTGATCGGCTTCCGCACCCAGTTCCTCACGGACACCCGCGGTACCGGTATCGCGGCCTCGATCTCCGAGGGCTACGAGCCCTGGAACGGCCCGATCGAGTCGCGGATGACGGGCTCGCTCGTCGCGGACCGCGCCGGCAAGGTGACGCCGTTCGCCATGATCAACCTGCAGGAGCGCGGCTCCTTCTTCGTGGACCCCACGCAGGAGGTGTACGAGGGCATGATCGTCGGCGAGAACTCGCGGAACGAGGACATGGACGTCAACATCACCAAGGAGAAGAAGCTGACGAACATGCGGTCCGCCACCGCTGACAACTTCGAGAACCTGATCCCGCCGCGCAAGCTCACGCTCGAGGAGTCGCTCGAGTTCGCGCAGGAGGACGAGTGCGTCGAGGTGACCCCCGAGGTCGTCCGCATCCGCAAGGTGATCCTGAACGCCACGGACCGCGCCCGCGCCACGGCTCGCGCCAAGCGCGGCTGACGCTCCCGCGTCGCTGAGTGCTGGATCTTCGCCCATGAACACGCGTTCCGTGGGCGAAGATCCAGCACTCAGTGCTTTTTCCGGGGCTTTCGCGGGCGGCGTGCTGGCCGTGCACGCGCACCCCGACGACGAGACCCTGTCGACCGGGGGGCTGCTGGCGGCCTTCGCCGCCGCCGGGCTGCCTGCCCGCGTGGTGACCTGCACGCGCGGGGAGCGCGGCGAGGTCATCGCCCTGGCCGGTACGACGTCGGAGGGCCGGGCCGGCCTCGAGGGCGACGGTCCCGCGCTGGGCGCCTACCGGGAGACCGAGCTGGCCCGCGCGCTCGTCGCGCTGGGCGGCGGGGTGGCCGGCGCGGTCGAGCAGACCTTTCTCGACACCCTCCCGCCGGTATCTGCGCAGGTGAACAGGGTTGTGGGCGCGGGCTCCGCGCCCGCGGACCCGGTCCGGTACGAGGACTCCGGCATGACCTGGGTGGCGCCCGGCGTCGCGGGGCCGGCGCCGGACTCCCCGCCGACGGCGTTCGCGCGGGTTCCGCTCGACGAGCCGGCCGGGCGGCTCGCGGTGCTGATCCGCACGACGCGCCCCGCCGTCGTCGCGACGTACGAGCCCGGCGGAGGGTACGGGCATCCCGACCACGTCCGCGCGCACGAGGTGACGGTCCGCGCGCTGCGCCTCGCGGCCGACCCGGCGTGGCGGCCGGGCGGCGGGCCGGCGTCGGGCGAGCAGCAGCGCGACGGCGGTGAGCCGGTGCGCGGGGGCGAGGCCGGGGGCGGCGTCGGACGGCGGGACGAGCCCTGGGCCGGTGCCGAGCTGTGGCAGGCGGTCGCCCCGGCGGCCGAGGTCCGCACGGCGCGGGCGACGCTCGCCGGCCTGCCGGCGGCGACCGCGCTCGCCGCCGCCGAGGGCCTGACCCTGGCGGACCCGGCGGAGCCGCTCCCGCCGTTCGCGAAGGATGACCTGCCCGGGTGGTCGGCGGGACGTCAGGTGATCGGCACCTCGGACGACCGGTCACCCGACGAGCTACCGATCACCTCTGCGGGCCGCGGGGGCTCCGGGAGCGGCGGGAGCGGCGGGAGCGGCGGGGGCCGCGGGGAGCGGGTCGTGCGGGTGGACGTCGCGGGCGTGCTCGGGCGGGTCGTCGCGGCGATGCGGGCTCATGCGACGCAGGTGCAGCACGCGACGGCGCTCGCGCGGCCCGAGGGCCCGGTCGCCGGCTGGTACGCGCTGTCCAACGGGGTGCTGGCGCCTATCCTCACGACCGAGACCTACGTCGTCGTCGACCCCCTCACCTGACGGGCATGAGCACGCCGTGTGTCCACGACACCTTTGAGGCCCGGGTTTCTTCGCATTGAGCACGCTCAATGCGAAGAAACCCGGGCCTCAAAGGTGATGGGTGGCGAGGGTGCGCCCAAGGCGCGTCCCGGTCAGCGCTCCTGGAGGGCGTCCAGGCCGATCGCCATCGCGGTCACGAGCCGGCGGTCGAGCCGCGGGTCCTGGATGTTCACGACGTACCGGTCGCGCAGGCCCCACTTCTTCTCCACGGTGAACGCGGGCCGCCCCTCGATCGTGAAGTCGAAGTGGTACGGCAGCCAGGCGATCTCGGCGAGCCGCCGGATGATGGCGACGCCGAGGCTCCGCTCGGTCCCCGTGACCACACCGAGGCCGGGCTGCTCGACGTGCCAGGTGCTGCGCAGCAGCGACTTGGCGAAGTCCTTGCGGAACGTGCCGATCGGGGTGTCGCCCGCGTCGACGACGTCGTAGGTGGCGCCGAGGTCGACCACCTGGCGGGCCTTGAAGCCGAGCACCGACTCCTGCTTGGTGTCGTCGGTGTAGAGCGTGACCTGCTCACGGAAGGCCATGCGCTTCTGCTGGGCGAACGCGTAGAGGTCACCCTCGGAGCCGTCCGGCAGGGCGCCGCGTACCTCGTACTGGTTGACCAGCATGCGGATCCGCTGTCGAACGATGAGCTGCGTCTGATCCTGGAGCGTATTCACCCGCGGAGTGTTCCACACATGCAGAGTCCTCCCAGGTGGATGCTGGAGAATGCTCGGGTGAACTCCTCCCGACGCCCGCTCGGACGAACGATCGTGCGCACTCTTCTGGCCGTCGCGCTCGGCGTCGTGATGGGCGCTCTCGGGACGGTGGTGCACCGGTACGGGGCCGATTCCCTGTACCTCGGGCTGATCCTCGCGTTCGGTCTGACGGCGGCGGCCGGCGTGCTCGCGCGCGCCTGGGCCGGTTACGGCACGCTGCTCGGGTTCGGCGTGGGCTGGGTCGGCATCGTGCAGGCCCTGTCGCTGCCGGGCTCCGGGGGCGATGTCGTGGTGCCGGCCGGCGTGCTCGGCATGGTCTGGTCGTACGCGGGGGTGGCGATCCTCGCCGTCGTCGCGTTCCTGCCGTCCTCGTGGTTCGCCGAGGTTCCGGCCCGCCGGGATCGGTCCGCTGCCTGACCTCTGCGGTTCTTCGCAGGGTGCTTCAGGATGGTGGGCAGGATTGATACGAAACCTCCACCTCGGGGCGTCCAGTACGCGGCCTTGGGCAGGATTCTCGCTGGATAGGATGCCCGGCAGGGCGACTCCGTCCAGCGGATTCGCCGCGGGTCAGGTGCGCCCTGGGGGACGCGGAGAGCCCGCGTCTCGGGTAGTTGCACGGAGCGTGCCGATGGGTCAGCCGACCGAGCGTGACGAACCGCTCGAGCCGACATCAGACGAGAACGCCGGGGCTCAACCTGCCCCGGCCGTACCGCCTCGCTTGTACCAGAAACGCCCTGGCAGCGTGCCGCGACCGACGTCGCAACCCCCGGCACGTCCGTCGGCCGCCCAGGCCGCGCAGCCCGCAGCACCGGCCGGTCAACCGACCGTTCAGCCGGTTCCCCGATCCGCAGACAAGGTCGAACCTGTGACCGCTCCGGAACAGTCCGAGCCCACCAAGGCCCCGTCCGTCCCTGCCGCACCGCCGGCGGGGGTCCCCTCCACGCCCGCCGACGCCGTGCCCGACACCACTCCGAGCGAAGCCTCGGACGTCGAGGCGCCCGCCGTCGGCGCTGCCGAGCCCGCCGGAACGCCGGCTGCGCAGGCTGAGCCCGCGCCGGCTCGGCCTGCCCCGGCCGCGCCCGCTTCGGCCGCGCCCGCTTCGGTCGCGCCTGTCTCGGCGAACGCGTCCGGCCCCGCGAACGCGCAGAACCCGGCGAGCACGCCGAGCTCTGAGCCGTCGTCGGCTGGTCGCACGGGAGGCGCTGCGGGTGAGCCCGTGTCCCCGGCGGCCGCCCCGATCGCGCCCGACGTCGAGAAGCCGGCCGCGGTCCCGCCCGTCGTGCCGCCCGCGACTCCGTCCGGTGGCGCTCCTGCCGGCGCAGTGCCGCCCGCCGCGGTCCCGCCCGCCGCGGTCCCGCCGGTCGAGCCGGTCCCGTCCGCGGGCGCGAGCACGCCCGTGTCCGACGCCGCGAACCGGCCTGCCGCCCCGGCGGCTGCAATCCCGAGCGCGTCCGCCGCGCGTACGCCCGGCGGCCCCGCGTCCGACGGCGCGGCCCCCGCACCTGCCGGCACGCCGGAGGCGGGGCGCGTGCCCGAGGCCTCGTCCGCCGCCGCGAGCCAGCCTGCCGCGCGCCAGTCCGCCGCCGAGGACAAGCCCGTCACCGCGCGCGCCTCGGACGCCGCGACCACGCCCGCCGCTCAGACGGGCTCCGCCGCTCAGGCGGGCTCCGCCGCTCCGGCGCAGCCGCCCGTTCCGGCACGGCCGGCCGCTCCGACGCAGCCGGTTGCTCCGGCCCAGCCCGTCGCTCAGCCTCAGCCTGCTGCTCAGGGCGCGCCGGACGCTTCGGCCAAGCCCGCGACGCCGGCCACGTCCGGCGCCGCGGCCGGGCCCGCCGGTCAGAACGCGCCGGATGCCGCGGCCAGGCCCGCAGCTCCGAGCAACCCCGCCGCTGCGGCCGGTGCCGCCGCGGCCGGTGCCGCCGCGACCAGCGCCAACGCTTCCACGAAGCCCTCTGCCACGAACCCCGCCGCCACGAACCCCGCGGCCACGAAGCCCGACGCCGCACAGGCCGACATCGCCAAGCCCGGCGCCCCGAAGGCCGACGCCGCGAAGCCCGACGCCGCGACCAAGCCCGGCGCGCAGGCCGAGCCCGCCGCGGCGGACGCCGACGGCACCGACCAGGTCGCCGTGCTGCAGACCGTCGTCGCGGAGCTCGCGACGCCGCCGACCAAGGCCGCCAAGCCGCGCAGCGGGTACACCCCGCGCGTCTTCGCGTTCGACCGCCCGCCCAAGACCGGCGCCGCCGCTGCGGCTGCCGCGGCGGCAGGAACAGCAGCAGCGGGCACGCCGGCCGCCGCACCCGACGCAAGGACGGACGCCACGACCAGCACCGAGTCGGGCACCACGTCGGCCTCCGCGCCGCCGTCGGTCCCGCCGTTCGCCCCGCGCCCCGGCGCGGCGCCGTCGGACCCGGGCGCCGTGCCCACGGCCGAATCCAGCCAGATCCCGTTCCTCAAGCCGCTGACCGGCGCGATCCAGCGCGTCGCGCGCCCGTGGGCGCCGGTGCGCCCCGACGCGGCGCCGCTCGCGGCGTCCGCCCCCCAGGGTCCTGGCGGTCCGGGCGCGCCCGGCGGCCCCAACGGCCCCGCGGGTCCGAACGGCCCGGGCGCAGCGGGTCAGGACGGCTTCTTCGGTCTCGCCGGCGACGGCGCGCCGAGCCGCGGCCCCAAGATCGCCCTGCTCTCGGTGCTCGGTGCCGTCGTGCTGTTCGCGATCTACGCCTTCGCGGCGTGGGGCGTGAGCGACACGGTGCCCAAGGAGACCACCGTGGCCGGCGTGAACGTCGGCGGCATGACGCAGGCGGAGGCGGCGTCCGCGCTGACGGAGCAGCTCGGCCCGCGGCTCAAGGAGCCGATCGACCTCACGGCGGGCGAGGGCAAGGCCCAGCTCTCCCCGGAGCCCAGCGGCCTGGCGATCGACGCCGAGGCGACGACGGCGGGGCTCACGGGCTTCTCGCTGAGCCCGGCGCGCATGTGGGCGCACGCGTTCGGCGGTGACGAGCAGGAGCTGGTCCTGGCCATCGACTCGGAGAAGTTCGACGCCGCGGTCGCGGGCCTGGAGGAGTCGCTCGCGGTGGAGCCCGTGGACGGCACCGTCGCGTTCGTCGACGGGCAGGCGGTCAAGACGGACGCGAAGGACGGCTCGCGCATCGTCGCGAGCGAGACCGCGCGGATCATCAAGGCGCGCTGGCTGCACCAGGACGGGCCGTTCGACCTGCCGGTCGAGCCGGTCGACCCGGTGATCACCCAGGCGCAGACCGACAAGCAGTTCGCGGTCGCACAGAAGATCGTCTCGGCGCCGGTCACGGTCTCGGTGGGCGGCCAGCAGCCGCAGCTCTCGCCGCAGGTGCTCTCCGGGCTGATCCGGTTCGAGCAGAAGGACGACCAGCTCGTCACCATCGTGGACCGGGAGGCGACCGTCGCGGCGATCGTCGACGCCACCACCAACCTGCTCGAGGTCCCGTCCGACGCCCACTTCGAGTTCGCGGGCGGCAAGCCGACCGTGGTCGCGGGCAAGACCGGCACCACGCTCGACCCCGCCGAGGCGGGCAAGGCGGTGCGGATCGCCGCGACGGGTGACGACCGCGAGACGTCGGTCGAGCTCGTCGAGCAGGACCCCAAGGACACCGTCGAGTCGCTGGAGGCCCTGGGCGTCAAGGAGGTCGTCTCCGAGTTCAGCACGCCGCTGACGAACGAGCAGGTGCGCACCCAGAACCTGGTGCGCGGCGCGCAGATGGTCACGGGCAACCTCATCAAGCCGGGCGAGACCTTCTCGCTGCTGGAGGCGCTCGCCCCGATCACGCTGGAGAACGGGTACTTCGACGCGGGCGTCGTCGAGAACGGTGAGCACGTCGAGGCGGTGGGCGGCGGTCTGTCGCAGATGGCCACGACGTCGTTCAACGCGGGCTTCTTCGCCGGGTACGAGGACGTCGAGCACCACGCGCACTCCTACTGGTTCCCGCGCTACCCCGCGGGCCGCGAGGCCACGATCTACGTGGGCGCCAAGGACATGAAGTTCACGAACGACACCCCGTACGGCGCGGTCATGCAGGCCTACGTGTCGGGCAACCAGCTCACGGTCCGGATCTGGAGCACCAAGTACTACACGGTGCAGGAGAACACGAGCGCGAAGCGGAACATCGTGCCCAAGACGACGATCCACGACTCGTCGGCCGACTGCCAGGCCTACCCGGGCGGCGAGGACGGCTTCTCCGTGACCATCTCGCGCAAGGTGCTCCACGACGGCAAGGTCGTCAAGGAGAACTCGTTCAACCACTCCTACAACCCCGACAACCCCGTCGTGTGCGACTGACGGTGCGGCTCTGAGGCCTCCGCGGCGGTAGGTTCGGCACATGCTTGGACGTAGCGAGCGGGAGTCTCCCGCGCACGCGGTGCTGGCCGCGCGGATGGCGGGATGGAACGACCCGGTCGAGCTGCTCGACCTCGGGACCACGGCGGACACCCTCGCCACGGTCGCGAGCATCGAGGCCCTGGCGGCCGTGGTGCACCTGGGACACCCGGAGCACCCGGCGCCGGGCCTCGAGCGCGCCCTCCTGGAGGGCGCGCCGTCGCTGATCGTGACGTCGGCGGTGGCCGTGCCCGGCCAGTGGGTCTGGGTCGGGGCGAACGCCACGGTGGGTCAGGTCGTGATCGACGAGGCGGGCATGCGGGACTGCGCGGGCGTGCTGCGCGGCCTCGGGGTGAGCCCGCGCCTGGTGCCGACCCGCACCAGCGTCGAGGAGCGCGTCGCGCTCGCCGGCGAGGGCGGGTCCCTGGTGATCGAGCGCACCCGGGTGCCCGCGGGCTTCGCGGAGCTCCCGGACAGCGCGGCCCTCGCAGAGGGCGGCCCCGTCTGGTACGGCCTGCTGGAGTCCCGCGACGACTGGCCCCCGTTCACCGAGCCGGCCCAGGTGTGGCTCGCGTTCGGCCCGGCCGACGACCACCTCGGCTCGCTGCAGCCCACCCTTGCGGTCATCGCGGACGCCGGGCTCGACCTCGACCACCTGCGCAGCCAGCCGTCGTCGGGCGGGCCGCACGTGTTCTTCGCGTCGTTCTCCTGCCCCACGTCGCAGACGCTGAGCGTGCTGGTCGAGTCGCTGACCGAGCGCGGCGTCGCGCACCGCACGCTGGCCGTGCTGCCGGGCGAGACGTTCGTGCCCGGACCGGACGCGCTGACCCCCCGATGGGCATGACGGCGCCGGGCGGCCGCCCGGCGGGCGGCACCCGGGTGGCCTACCTGGGCCCGGAGGGTACCTTCACGCACCAGGCGGCCCTGGAGTGGGCGCGGCGGCCCGCGCCCTCGGGCGCCTCTGCGGGGAGTGTCGACGACGACGTGGCTGCCGAACCCCTGGACACCGTCAAGGACGTGCACGACGTCGTGGCGGCCGGCGGCGCCGACGTCGGCGTGGTCGCGATCGAGTCCTCCGTGGAGGGCTACGTGGTGCCGTCCCTGGACGCGCTGCTGTCCAGCGCGGACGTCGTGGCCGTCGACGAGGTGGCGATCGACGTGTCGTTCGACGCGTTCGTGCGGCCGGACCACGGCGACCTGACGGAGGTGTCCGCGCACCCGCACGGGCTGGCGCAGTGCTCCGGCTTCGTGACGGGCACGGGGCTGGCGACCGCCCCGGCGTCGTCCAACGCGGCGGCCTGCCGCGACGCCGGACCGGGGACGATCGCCCTGGGGCCTACGATCTGCGGCGAGCTGTACGGGCTGCAGACGTACGCGAAGGCGGTGGAGGACTTCCGGGGCGGCCGCACCCGGTTCCTCGTGCTGACCCGGCGCAGCGCGGCCGCCGCGCACCTCGCGCGGTCGCGGGACGCGGGCGCCACGGAGTGGAAGACGATGCTGGCGATCACCCCGTCGGTGACCGGTCCGGGCGTGCTGGCGCGGATCACCGCGGCGTTCGGCGACCGGGGCGTGAACATGTCGAGCCTGATCACCCGGCCGGTCAAGGCCCAGGAGAGCAAGTACGCGTTCGTGGTGACCTTCGACGAGGCGCCGTGGGACCGGGGCGCGCGGGAGATGCTGAGCGACCTGCTGGCCGCCGGCGACTCCCTCAAGACGCTCGGCCTGTTCCCGGCGGGCGCGGGCTTCCGGGCGCTCGACGGCGTGCTCGACCCGGACCACGCGCCGGTCGGCTCCGTGTCGGCGAACGACTCCGCCGAGGACCGCGAGCGGGGCCTGCTGTGGTGAGCGTCGGCGTCGTCGGGCTGGGGCTGGTCGGGGGCTCGCTCGCCCGCGCCCTGCAGGCGGCGGGCGTGCCCGTGGTCGCGACGGACCCCGCCTCGGGCGGCGAGGCACGCGCGGCGGGCCTCACGATCGCCGACGACGTCGCGCACCTGGCCGCGAACCGGCCCGACGTCGTGGTGCTCGCCGCGCCGCTGCGCGCCATGCGGTCGGTGGCGGCGGAGCTCGCCGAGGCGCTGGCGGACGAGCCGGGCTGGGACCCGACGGTGACCGACGTCGGATCCGTGAAGGGGCCCGTGCGGGACGCGGTGACCGAGGCCGGGCTGGGGGAGCGGTACGTCGGAGCGCACCCCATGTCGGGGACGGAGCAGAGCGGCTTCGCGGCGTCGTCGGCGGAGCTGATGCAGGGCGTCCCGTGGGCGGTGACCGTGACCCCGGCGACCGACCCGGACCGGCTGCTGCAGGTGCTGCGGCTGGTCACGGGCCCGCTGGGCGGGACCGCCGCGGTGCTGACCGACGACCTGCACGACGAGGCCGTCGCGCTCGTTTCCCACGTGCCGCACGTGCTGGCCAACCAGCTTCTCGGCGCCGTCGCGGGCGCGCCCGTCCGGGACGTCGCGCTGCGGCTGGCCGCGGGCTCGTTCCGCGACGGGACCCGGGTGGGGTTCACCGACCCGCGGCGCACCGAGGCGATGGTGACCGAGAACGCCGCCTGGGTGGCCCCCGCGCTGCGGCTGGCGGCCCGCGACCTGGAACGGCTCGCGGACGCGCTGGACTCCAACGCGCCGACGCACGCGTTCTTCGACCGCCCCGAGCCGCTCCGGGAGCGGCTGGGCCGCGGCGGGACGGCGCGCGTGACGGGCCTGCGCCCGGGCGACGGCGCGGACGGGGCCGGCCGGACGGACACCGGGGCCGGCGGAGACGTCGAGACGGTGCCGCTCACGGACGGCTGGCCCGCGGACCTGCTCGCGCGCTGCGCGCAGGGCGCGGTGGTCATCGCCGTCACCCCGGAGTCGGCCCTGCTCCGCTAGCTGTACCTCCCGGAAGGTATGTCACCACCCCACTGACTCGACCGGATGAATCTGCCGAGTCAGCCGGGTGGTCGGACCAGCCGGCTGACTCGGCGGTTCAGGTTTGCCGAGTCAGCCGGCTGGTCACAGCGTGGCAGCCAGGGCGCGGCCCGTCGTCCGGCCCGTGAACAGGCAGCCGCCCAGGAACGTGCCCTCCAGCGCGCGGTGCCCGTGGGCCCCGCCGCCGCCGAAGCCCGCGGCCTCGCCCACGGCCCACAGGCCCTCCAGCACTTTGCCGTCCGGCGTCAGCGCCCGGCCCGTCTCGTCGCACCACAGGCCCCCGAGGGTCTTGCGGGTCAGCACCGACAGCCGCACGGCGAGCAGCGGCCCGTCCTGCGGGTCGGTGAGCGCGCGCGGCGGCGACACCCGGATGGCCTTGTCCACGATGAAGTGACGGGCGGCCGACGTCGCCACGACCTGCGGGTCCTTGCCGAGCCCGGTGGCGACCTGGGCGTCGCGGGCCGCGATCAGCGCGGCCAGGGATGCCCCGTTGACGTGCCCGCTCGACCCGTCGGTGGCCTCCGTCAGCGCGTTCATCTTCGCGGCGAGCTCGAAGGCGTCGTCCGCCCAGAGGAACTCCTCCGACTGCTCCGCGAAGGTGCGCACCGGCACCGAGCGCCCGCGCACCCGCTCCAGGAGGAGCGGCACGGACTTGCCGGTCAGGTCGGGGTTCTGCTCGGAGCCCGACAGCGCGAACTCCTTCTCCATGATCGTCTTGTTCAGCACGAACCAGGAGTGGTCGTCACCGCGGGTGGTCACGTGCTGCAGCGCCCCGAGCGCGTCGAACCCGGGGAAGAGCGGGCCGGGCAGCCGGTTGCCGTCGGCGTCGAGCCACAGCGACGACGGGCCGGGCAGGATCCGGATGCCGTGCTGGGTCCAGACCGGCGAGTGGTTCGCGATGCCCTCCGGGTAGTGCCACATGCGGTCCTCGTGCACCAGGGCCGCGCCGGAGTCGGCGGCGACGCCCAGCATGAGCCCGTCCGTGGAGTCCGGCACGCCCGAGAGCATCCGTCCGGGGAGGTGTCCGGCGTCGGCGGACCAGCGAGCGCGCGCCAGGTCGTGGTTGGCGCCGATGCCGCCGCTCGCGACCACGACGGCCTGCGCGGACAGCTCCACCTCGCCGGTCACCGTGCGGCCCGACGGCTCGCCGCGGCCGGCGTCGTCGTCGGCCAGGATCTCCGCGCGGACGCCGGTGACGCGGCCGTCGGTGACGACCAGGGACGTGACCCGGTGCCGGAAGCGCAGGTCGAGCAGCCCGGCCCGGTTGGCCTCGTGCGCCGCGGCGACGAACGGCTCGACGACGGCGGGGCCGGTGCCCCACGTGACGTGGAAGCGCGGCACCGAGTTGCCGTGCCCGCCGGCGGGGTACCCCCCGCGCTCCGCCCACTGCACCAGCGGGAACCAGCGCACGCCCTTGGCGTGCAGCCAGGGCCGCAGGTCGCCCGCGGCGAACTCGACGAACCCCTGGGCCCAGCGGTACCCGAACCGGTCCCGGCCCTCGCCGCGCTCGGCGCCGGGATCGAACTGCGCGGAGCCCAGCCAGTCGGAGAACGCCAGCTCGGCGGAGTCGCGCACCTTGAGCCGCCGCTGCTCCGGGGAGTCGACCAGGAACAGCCCGCCGAACGACCACCAGGCCTGCCCGCCCAGTGACGCGGCGGGCTCCTGGTCGAGCAGGACGACGCGCTTGCCCGCGGCGGTCAGCTCGGTCGCGGTGACGAGCCCGGACAGGCCCGCACCGATGACGATGACGTCGGTGTTCCCCGTGGTGCCAACGGCGTTGTTGTGGACGGAGTCAGTCATGTGCGCACCTTAGCCAGGACCGTCCGCCCGTGGCGTCACCCGCCTGTCATTCCACGGGTGAAACACCCCGCGACAGCAGCACGTTGATGTTCAGCGCCTCCAGGGTCACCGACGTCCGGGGCCCGGTCTCGTCGTCGGGCACCACGGGCGCGTCCCACGCGGAGTCCCAGACCAGCTCCCACGGCGCGGCGCCGTCACGCGGCGGCAGCGTCACCTCGACGTCGTCCAGGCCGCCGTTGATCACCAGCAGCACGTCCGCATCACCCACCGCCGGGCCGGGCCGCAGCATCTGCAGCACGCGCCGGCCGGGCTGGTTCCACGTGTCGACCTCCATGGCCGCGCCGGTCTCGGAGAACCACAGCAGGTCGGTGTCGGTCTCGTGCGGCCGGGGCGAACCCAGGAAGAACGAGTCGGCACGGAGCGCCGGGTGCTCGCGCCGCAGCGCCAGCAGGTAGCGCGTGGTCTCCAGGAGATCGGTCCCGGCGTCGTCCACGGCCCACCGGATCCACGACGTCTCGTTGTCCTGGACGTAGGCGTTGTTGTTGCCGCCCTGGGTGCGGCCCAGCTCGTCGCCCGCGGTGAGCATGGGCGTGCCGGCGGCCAGCAGCAGGGTGCCCAGCAGGTTGCGCTGCGACTTGCGGCGCGGCGGCACGATCGCCTGCCACGGCTCCGTCGTCGCGTCGTCGCCCGAGCTGGTGTGCCCCTCCAGCCCGTGGTTCCACGACAGGTTGTTGTCCGACCCGTCTCGGTTGTCCTCGCCGTTGGCCTCGTTGTGCTTGTGGTCGTAGGCGACCAGGTCGGCGAGCGTGAAGCCGTCGTGCGCCGTCACGTAGTTGACCGACGCGACCGGACCACGCACCAGCGGCGGGTCGCCGGGCCCGAACAGGTCGGCGCTCCCGGCCAGCCGCGTGGCCAGGTCCCGCAGGCCGCGCATCTCCTGCCCGCGCACGCCCTGCTTGGGCGCGTCCAGCCAGAACCCGCGCGCGGCGTCGCGGAACCGGTCGTTCCACTCCGCCATGGGCGGCGGGAACGAGCCCGTCTGCCAGCCGCCCGGCCCCACGTCCCAGGGCTCCGCCACGAGCTTGAGCCCCGACAGCACCGGGTCCGTCTGCAGCGCCACCAGGAACGGGTGGTCGGGGTCGAACCCGACGTTGCCGCGGCCCAGCGTCACCGCGAGGTCGAACCGGTACCCGTCCACGCCCACGGTCTCGGCCCAGTAGCGCAGCGAGTCCAGGGCGAGCTGGATCACCCGCGGCCGCCGGAAGTCCAGCGAGTTGCCCGTGCCCGTCACGTCCGCGAGCGCGGCCGGCGAGGCGCCGTCGTGCAGGTAGTAGACCGGGTTGTCGAGGCCGCGCCAGGCCAGGTGCAGGCTGTCGTCGCCGCCCTCGCAGGTGTGGTTGTAGACCACGTCGAGCAGCACCTCGATGCCCGCCTCGTGCAGCAGGTGCACCATGCCGCGCACCTCGTCGAGCACCGCCTCCGCGCCCTGCTCCTGCGCCGCCCGGGTCGCGTAGTCAGCGTTGGGCGCGAAGAATCCGAGCGTGTTGTAGCCCCAGTAGTTCGACAGCCCGTGCGCGGCGAGCCGCGGCTCGGCCACGCTCTTGTGGATGGGCAGCAGCTCCAGCGTCGTGACGCCGAGGCTCTTCAGGTGCTCGACGACGGCCGGGTGCGCCGCGCCCGCGTACGTGCCGCGCAGCTCCTCGGGGATGTCCTCGCGCAGCATCGTCAGCCCGCGCACGTGCGCCTCGTAGACCACGGTCTCGGCCCAGGGCACACGCGGCCGGGACAGGGGAGCGGGCGGCGGCAGCGGCGCGACGACGACGGAGTGCGGCACGTACGCCAGGGAGTCGGTCGCGTCGGGCGGGCCGTACGGGTCGCTGAGCCACCAGCCGTCCTCGCGCTCCGTGCTCACCGCGCCGACCACCTCGGGCCCGTAGCGCAGCCGGCCCGCGAACCCGCGGGCGTACGGGTCGACCAGCAGCTTGGCCGGGTTGTGCCGCAGCCCCGCGCGCGGGTCCCACGGGCCGTACACGCGGAAGCCGTAGCGCTGACCTGGTGCGACGTCCGGGACGTGGGTGTGCCACACGCCGTACACCGGCCCCACCATCTCGAACCGGCGCTCGGTGTACCGGCCCGGGTCGTGCTCGTCCAGGGTCGGGTCCGTGACGTCGATGAGGCACAGGTCCACCGCCGTCGCGTGGGACGCCAGCACGGCCGCGTCGATCCCGCCGTCGGGCGTCACGTACACGCCCAGCGGCGGCACGTGGCTGCGGCGGGCCGACGGCCGGATGAGCGGCCGGACGACCGGGCGGGGCACCGGGTCGCCCGGCGCCCGCTGCGGTTCTGCTCGTCGTGACTGCGCCATATGCCCCATCGTCTCAGGCCCGCTGGTGGACCCGATCCGTCCCACGCCGCCCGACGTCGTACGGTTACCCCATGCGCATCGTGGTCACCGCCAAGTACGTCCCGGACATCAACACGGAGCGTGGCTTCTCCGACGGCCGGGTCGTGCGCACGGCCGGGGAGGGCACCCTCAACGAGCTGGACGAGAACGCGATCGAGGCGGCCCTGCGGATCGTCGAGGCCGAGCGCGCCGCCGGCCGGATCGGGGCGGCCGAGGGCGAGGTGGTCGTGGTCACCATGGCCGGGCCCGACGGCGACGTCGCGCTGCGCAAGGCGTTCCAGCTCGGCGTGGACCGGGGCATCCGGGTGTCCGACGACGCCCTGGCCGGCTCCGACTACTTCGGCACCGCCGCGGTGCTCGCCGCCGCCGTCCGCAAGCTGGGCGACGAGGCGCCGGTGGACCTCGTCGTGACCGGCATGGCCGCCCTGGACGGACTGGGCTCCGTGGTGCCGACGCTGCTCGGCGCCGAGCTCGGCCTGCCCACGCTGAACCTCGCCAAGAAGGTCTCGCTCGGCGACCCGGACGGCTCCGGGCAGCGCGTGCTGACGATCACCCGCGAGATCGACGACGTCACCGAGTCCCTGACCGCGCCGCTGCCCGCGCTCCTGTCCGTGACGGACGGCGCCAACCAGCCGCGGTTCCCGGGCTTCAAGCTGATCATGGCGGCCCGCAGCAAGGAGATCGAGGTGTGGTCCCCGGCCGACCTCGGCCTCGACCCCGCCGTGGCGGGCAGCGCGGGCGCCCGCACCGAGACGCTGTCGGCGGCCCCGCGCCCCGCACGCCCCGAGGTGGAGCTCGTCACCGACAAGGGCGAGGGCGGCGTGGCGCTGGCCGACTTCCTGATCCGCAACGACCTGGTCTGAGCCGGAGGTGAGGCGAAGGGTGGGGGCCGAGGAACGAGGCACGCGCCCGCAGCCGAACCGCAGGCTCAGACCAGCAAAGACAGAGCTTGAGCGCTCCGAGGAGAATTGATGACCAACCGCACCGTCCTGGTCCTGCTCGACCCCGCTACCGAGGTCCGCACCAGCACGCTGGAGCTGCTCACCATCGCCCGCGGCCTCGGCCGGGTCGAGGCAGTCGCCCTGGAGGCACCCACCGTCGAGGTGCTGGCGCAGCTCGGCGCGTACGGCGTCGAGACCGTGCACCAGGCGGAGCCCGCCCGGGACGGCGCCTGCGTGAGCGGTGACGAGCGGCACCTGCCCGCGGTCGTCGCCGCGGCGCTCGCGGCCGCCGTCCGGCTGACCGACGCCGACGTGGTGCTGCTGCCCACGTCGTTCGCCGCCAAGGAGGCCGCCGCCCTGGCCGCCCACGACCTGGGCGCGGGCCTGGTCATCGACGCCTCCTCGCTGCGCGACGTGCACGGCCGTGTCGTGGCCGGCAAGCGCGTCTTCGCGGGCTCGTGGGACACCGAGTGCGCCGTGACTGCCGACGTCGCCGTGGTGACCGTCCGGGCGAACTCCGCCGTCGCGCAGCCCGCGCCGGCCGCCGTCGAACCGGTGACGGAGGGGTACGCCGTCGAGGTGCCGGCGTCGCCCGTGGCGCTGCTGTCCCGTGAGGTCAAGGCAGACACGAGCGGCCGCCCTCCGCTGGACCAGGCGGCCGTGGTGGTCGCCGGGGGCCGCGGCACCGACGGCGACTTCGGCCCCGTGGAGGACCTCGCGGACGCCCTCGGCGCGGCCGTGGGCGCGTCCCGCGACGCCGCGTTCGAGGGCTGGTGGGACTCCTACGTGGGGCAGACCGGCGTGACGATCGCCCCGCGCGTCTACATCGGCGCCGGCATCTCGGGCGCGCCGCACCACCGCGGGGGCATGCAGGCGTCGCAGGTGATCGTCGCCGTGAACAGCGACCCGGAGGCACCGATCTTCGAGATCTGCGACTTCGCCGTCGTGGGGCAGCTCGCCGACGTGCTCCCGCAGGCCGCGGCGGAGATCCGCAAGCGCAAGGGCTGAGGCCGGCTGGGCCGACGTCGTATGGGCTGAGGTCTGCCGGGCTGAGGCCGGCTTGCGCCGAGGTCGAACGGGCCGAGGTCGGACGGCCGGCGCCGCACCTCCCCCTTGAGGCCCGGGTTTCTTCGCTTTCGGCCAGCTCAAAGCGAAGAAACCCGGGCCTCAAAGGGGAGGGTGGCGCCAGGACCTCGCCCGAGGTGGTGGAATGACGTGATGGAGCCGTTCGTGAACCCCGCAGGCGGGCTCGGGCCCGCCGAGCGCCGCCGGGCCGCGCGGCACCTCCTGCTCGACGGCTTCGGCCTGGCCGCGCAGGAGCGCCTCGCCGCGTCGCGGGTCGTCGTGGTCGGCGCGGGCGGCCTCGGGTCGCCGGTGCTCCAGTACCTCGCGGCGGCGGGCGTGGGCATGCTCGGCATCATCGACGACGACGTCGTGGAGGCCTCCAACCTGCAGCGCCAGGTGCTGCACTCGGTCGCCGACGTCGGACGTGCCAAGCCGGACTCGGCGGCCGACACGCTGCGCGGGCTCGCCCCCGAGGTCGAGGTGATCGCGCACCGTGAGCGGCTGACCAGGGACAACGCCGCCGCGATCCTGGCCGGGTACCACCTGGTGGTCGACGGTTCCGACACGTTCGAGACGCGCTACGCCGTGTCCGACGCCGCGGCGCGGCTGGGGCTGCCCGTCGTCTGGGGCACGGTCCTGGGCTGGGACGGCCAGGTGAGCGTCTTCTGGTCGGCGGCGCCGGAGGGACGCGCGATCACCTACCCGGACGTGTTCGGCCCGCAGCCGCCCGAGGGGGAGTCGTGCGCGACGGTCGGCGTGCTCAGCCCGGCGTGCGGCGTGGTGGGCTCGACCATGGCGGTCGAGGCGGTCAAGGTCCTGACCGGGACGGGCGACCCGGCGCTGGGCCGCCTGCTCGCGTACGACGCGCGCACCTCCGGGTGGGACACGATCGAGCTGGCGGCGGCGCCGTCGGGCGAGCCGGTGTCGTCGTCCGCGGAGACCGTCGGGACGCCGTCGGAAGAGGCCCTCGGGACGCTGCCGGGCGAGTCCGCCGGGACGCCGTCGGCGAGCGGGACCGGTACGACGGCGTCGAGCGCGGTCGTCGTGACGGCGTCCGCCGAGAGCACTGCGACGTCGGCCGAGGCAGCGGAGACGCCGTCGGGCGACGCCGGCGTCCTGGTGCTCGACGTCGGGCTGCGCCCAGGCGGCGTACCCGGCGCCGTCTTCGCGCGGCTGGAAGACCTGGCCGCCGGGACCTTCCCGCCCGAGCTGCTGGACCACCCGGCCGACCGGCCGGTCGTCGTGGTGTGCGAGCGCGGCCTGCGCTCGCGCGGCGCCGAGCAGCTGCTGCGCGCGGAGGGCTGGCGGGACGTCACGAGCCGCGCGCTCGTCGGCTGAGGAATCGGGGTAAGTGACTTCGGTCGCCTGCATCGAGACCGGTCCGTCGTGGGACCGGTCTCGATGCAGCCGACCGAACTCGACGCGCTCCGGGCCCCGGGGGAGGACCCACCTGCTGGACACGTCCCGTTCACCTGGGCGTACCGGACCTTTCGTGGGGCAGACATCGCCTCCTCCTAGGTTGACGAGCGTCCTACCCCCCTTTTCGGACCGGAGAGCCTCCGATGACGATCGCCCCTGAGAACCGCCCGCTGCTGACGGTGCACACGCATGCGCGTGGCAAGCGCAGCCCCGTCACCTGTCGCCTCAAGTGCAATGACGCGTGCCTTCACCCCGCGCCGAACGAGAGCGCCAACGAGTACTTCAAGGACGTCGTGAGCTCGGTGCTGTCGCGCCGCGCGATGCTCGGCACGCTGGCCGTCGCGGCCGGCGCCGTGGTGATCGGCGCGCAGGGCGCGACCGCGCCGTCGGCGGCCGCCGCCACGCTGCCCGAGGGCCGTTTCCCCGGGACCGGCCACGGCCAGGGTCTCGCCTTCGGCGCCGTCGACCCGCAGCCCGTCGACGTCGACGCGCTGGTGGTCCCCGAGGGCTACACCTGGGACCCGATCATCCGCTGGGGCGACCCGATCCTGCCGGGCGGCCGCACCTTCGACCCGAACAACCAGTCGCCGGAGCAGCAGGCCAAGCAGTTCGGCTACAACTGCGACTACCTCGACATCCTGCCGATCCAGCCCGGCGACAAGCACCGCGGGACGCGCGGCATCCTGGTCTCCAACCTGGAGTACACCAACGCCGAGATCATGTTCCCGCCCACGGAGAAGTACTGGGACGTCGCCGCGGACGGCAGCCGCACCAAGAACGCCTACTCCCGCGCGATCGAGCGGGCGGCGCACGGCATGGCCGTCGTCGAGGTGCGCCGCCGCGCCACGGGCAAGCCGTGGGACTACCAGCGCATCAGCGTCCTGAACCGCCGCATCCACCTGGACACCGAGTTCGTGCTCGACGGCCCGGCCGCCGGCTCGGACCTGCTCAAGACCGCCGCAGACCGCACCGGCCGGCGCGTGCTGGGCACCATGAACAACTGCGCCGGCGGCACCACGCCGTGGGGCACCGTCCTGTCGGGCGAGGAGAACTTCAACGGCTACTTCGTGGCCGCCGGGGTCAACCCGACCGCCGACGCCCGCTACGGCATCGGCGCCTCCACCAGCTACGGCTGGGAGGCCGACGAGCCGCGCTTCGCGCAGTCCGCGGGCTACGAGAACGAGTCCAACCGCTTCGGCTGGATCGTCGAGCTCGACCCGTACGACCCGGCCGCCAAGCCGGTCAAGCACACCGCGATGGGCCGGTTCAAGCACGAGGGCGCCAACGTCACGCTGTCGAGCAAGGGCCACGCCGTCGCGTACATGGGCGACGACCAGGCGTTCGACTACGTCTACAAGTTCGTCTCCAAGGACCGCGTGGCCAAGGGCGACTCCCGCGGGGCGCGCGCCCACAACAAGACGCTCCTGTCCGAGGGCGACCTGTTCGTCGCCAAGTTCACCGGCGACTCGCCGGCCGCCCAGATCGACGGCTCGGGCGCGGTCCCGGCCGACGGCGCGTTCGACGGCACCGGCGAGTGGCTGCCGCTCGTGAAGGACGGCCGCAGCAAGGTGCCGGGCATGTCGGTCGAGGAGGTGCTGATCTACACGCGCCTCGCGGCGGACAAGGTCGGCGCCACCAAGATGGACCGCCCCGAGGACGTCGAGATCAGCCCCGTCACGGGCCGGATCTACGTGGCCTGCACCAACAACTCGGGCCGTACCCCGGGCAACGCGACCGAGGGCGCCACGGAGGCCAACCCGCGCACCCACAAGGTCGTCGGCGGCGTGACCACCAACGGCAACCGGGACGGCCACGTGGTCGAGATCATCCCGTCGGGCGACCAGACCTCGACGCGGTTCACGTGGAACCTGCTGCTCGTGGCCGGCGACCCCGCCGTCGAGGGCACGTACTTCTCGGGCTACCCGAAGGACCGGGTCTCGCCCATCTCCTGCCCCGACAACCTCGCGTTCGACGCCGAGGGCAACCTCTGGATCTCGACGGACGGCCAGCCCAGCTCGTCGGCGATCGCCCGGTGCGACGGCCTGTTCAAGGTGCCGGTCGCGGGCCGCGAGCGGGGCCACGTCCAGCAGTTCCTCTCGGTGCCCGCCGGCGCGGAGACCTGCGGGCCGCTGGTCGACTCCCGCGACGGCATGGTCTACGTGAACGTGCAGCACCCGGGCGAGAACGGCTCGTTCGAGGCGCCGGACTCGTACTTCCCGGACTACGTCGCGGCGGGCGCCACCGTCGAGGCGGGCGACTTCCGCGGCCCGCGCCCCACGGTGGTCCAGGTCTACCGCGACCGCCACTGACCCGACCTGCCCGACCCACTGACCCGACCCGCTGAGTGCGGGGTATTTGCGCTTCCAGCCCGTCCGGGAGCGCAAATACCCCGCACCCAACATTTGTGGGCGGGTAACGGTTCGACATCTTGCCGGTCGGTATGTGCCCTGGTCGCGCTAGGTTGCGGTCGTGTCGCATACCGAGCCGTGGCTGAGCATCGTCGAGGACGCCCGCAACTACCCGTCCCCCCACAACTCGCAGCCCATCAAGCTGCGGCCCGTGGACGAGGCCACCGCCGAGCTGTACTACGACCTCGACCTCGGGCTGCCCGCCGAGTCGTTCGGCATCCCGTTCGGGCACGTCTGCGCCGGCGTCTTCCTGGAGTCGCTCCGCACGGTCGCCGAGGGGCTCGGGTACGGGGTCGAGGAGAGCCTCGACCACGGCGACATGGACTT
Organism: Promicromonospora sp. NPDC059942; assembly: GCF_042731755.1. Lineage (NCBI taxonomy): Bacteria > Bacillati > Actinomycetota > Actinomycetes > Micrococcales > Promicromonosporaceae > Promicromonospora > Promicromonospora sp. NPDC059942. The sequence continues at coordinate 39,767 of NZ_JBHWLR010000006.1, read as the reverse complement.
CGGCGGCACCGACCGCCTGCACCACCTGGGGACGCTGCGGCTGGTCCCGCGCCCCGTGTCCGACGCCGCCCGCGCGCGGCTCGCGCTGTTCCGGTCCCGCCAGACGTCGCGCCGTCCGTACGACGCCCGGCTCGTGCCCGACGACGTCGTGGCCGCCGCGACCGAGGTGGCGAGCGCCGCCGGCCACGTGTTCCGCACGACCGCCGACCGCGGCGTCGTGCGCCGGCTGGTGCACATCAACCAGGCCACGCTGTTCTCCGACCTGCGCAACGACGCCGTCTACGAGGAGATCATGACCTGGTTGCGCTTCAGCAAGGACGACGCCCGCTCCCGGGCCGACGGCCTGAGCGCCGAGGCCATGCTGATGCCTGGCGGTCTGCTGAAGTTCGCCATGGGCCACCGCGGCCTGTGGGACGCGCCGGTCATCGGCGGGGCGATCCGCGCGATGTACCTGAACACCATGCGCGGGGTGCGGCAGCTCGGCTGGCTGGAGGGCCCGTTCGCGCGGCCGGCCGACCACGTCGAGGCGGGCCGCACCTTCATGCGCCTCTGGCTGGAGCTCACCGCCCACGGCGTGCGCCTGCACCCGTTCGGCACCGTGATCACCAACCCCGGCTCGCACGAGGCCTTCGCCCGGGAGGTGGCCGCCGACGAGGGCGGCGACCGCATGGCCTGGATGCTGTTCCGGTTCGGGTACAGCAAGACCCCGCCGGTGGCGCACCGCCGTCCGGCCACCTCGATGCTGATCGGAGCGACCGCATGAGGCGCCTGCTCGCCTTCTCCCTCGTCGGCCTGGTGGACGCCGTCGTGCGCCCCCTGACCTACAGCGTGCACACGCACAAGCTGCTGCTCGGGCCGGGCATCGAGCCGCTGCGCTGGTGGCTCGGCCGGCTGCGCGCCTGGCGCACCTTCGACCTCGCGGCCCGCGAGGTGCCCGCCTACCGCGCGTTCCTCGCCGAGCACGGCCGCGACAGCCGGCTGCGCCACACGGGCAAGCTGGCCGAGACGTTCCGGGGGATCCCGGAGATGGACAAGGAGTCCTACGTCAAGCGGTGGAGCATCCCCGAGCGCTGCATCGGGGGAGCGCTGCCGCGGCGCGGCGTCGTCGTCGACGAGTCCTCCGGAAGCTCCGGGACGCCCACGAGCTGGGTACGCGGCCACGAGGAGCGCGCGGCCACCCGCCAGCTCCTCCAGGTCGGCTTCGCGCGGACGGCGTCGTCCCTGCGCAAGAAGCCGTTCGTGCTCAACGCGTTCTCGCTCGGGGCGTGGGCCACCGGCATGAACGTCACGGCCTCGCTCACCGAGGTCACGATGATCAAGTCCTGCGGGCCCGACAAGGACAAGATCATCGCCACGATGCAGGAGTTCGGGACCGACTACACGTACATCATCACCAGCTACCCGCCGTTCCTGAAGTCCCTGTTCGAGGACGACCGGCTGGACTGGGCGCAGTACGACATCGTCGCGGCGTTCGGCGGCGAGGGCATCAGCGAGAACATGCGCTCGCACATCCTGAAGTACGCCCACAGCGTCTTCGGCTCCTACGGGGCCAGCGACCTGGAGATCAACCTCAGCATCGAGACAGACTTCACCGTCGCCCTGCGCCGCGCCATCAGCGCGGACCCGCGCCTGTCCGAGCGGCTGACGCGGACCGGCGAGTACGGCGTGCTGCCGATGATCTTCCAGTTCAACCCGTTCGACTACCTGCTGGAGACCAACGACGACGGCGAGCTCGTCGTCACCATCGCCCGCGACCGGAACATCAACCCCCGCGTGCGCTACAACATCCACGACCGCGGCCACGTGACGCGCGTGCGCGACGTCCTGCCGGTGCTCAAGGAGCTCGGCCACCACGAGGTCGTGGCCGAGAAGTTCCTTGACCTGCCGCTGCTGTTCCACTACGGGCGCTCCGACCTGTCCGTCGACTACAACGGCGCCGTCATCGGGCCGGACGCGCTGCGCGACGTGGTGCACAGCGACCCGGAGCTGCTGGAGGCGGTCGAGAACCACCGCCTGATCAGCTACGAGGACGACCGCGGCGACCGGCAGCTGCACATCGCGCTCCAGCTCGGCGCGACCGCGACCGAGGCGGGCACCCTGGACCAGGACCGGCTGCGCGTCTTCGTCGTCGACGAGCTGCGGCGCCGCAACGGGGACTTCAACAACGGCGTCCGCACCGCGCCGGACGGCACTCTGCCCACCATCGCGTTCTACGCCCACCGCACCGGACCGTTCGCCACGGACAGCGGCAAGCTCAAGAACGAGTACGTCTGGCAGCTCCCCGCGGGCGCCCTGGACCGGTGGGAGACGGACCTGACCCACGTGTTCCCCCGGGAGTGACCATCGCGCGGCTCACACCCCGGGAAGCGTTCCCGGCCCGGATGCGTTCGTAGACTTGATGATCGTGACCACTCCGCCCCCTGGCCCGGCGCGCACGCCCCTGACGGCGAGCGGCGCCCACGGCGAGCCCACCCGCGAGCCCGACGGGGCGTACCTCGACCACGCCGCGACCACGCCGATGTCGGCCGCGGCGCTCGCGGCGTACGTCGCGGAGGCGCAGCGCACGGGCAACGCGTCGTCCCTGCATTCGGCGGGCCGCACGTCGCGGCGCGCCGTCGAGGAGGCGCGGGAGACGCTGGCGAAGGCCCTGGGCGCGCGGCCCAGCGAGGTCATCTTCACGTCGGGCGGCACCGAGTCGGACAACCTGGCGATCAAGGGCATCTTCTGGGGGCGCCGGGCGCAGGACACGCGCCGCACCCGCGTGCTCGTCTCCGCCGTCGAGCACCACGCGGTGCTCGACCCCGCGTTCTGGCTGGCGGGCCACGCGGGCGCGGAGATCGTGCTGCTGCCCGTCGACGCCGAGGGCCGGCTCGACCTGGACGCCCTGCGCGCCGAGCTCGCCGCCCACGCCGCCGAGACGGCGCTGATCAGCGTCATGTGGGCCAACAACGAGGTGGGCACCCTCCAGCCGGTCCGCGACGTGGTGCGCGCCGCGCGCCCCTACGGCATCCCCGTGCACACCGACGCCGTGCAGGCGGTCGGCCAGTCCGCGGTGGACTTCGCGGAGTCCGGCGTGGACGCCATGACCGTCTCCGCCCACAAGCTGGGCGGCCCCGTCGGCGTGGGCGCGCTGCTCGCCCGCCGCGACCTCGCGCTCGACGCCGTGCTGCACGGCGGCGGGCAGGAGCGCGGCGTGCGCTCCGGCACGCTCGATGCCGCCTCGATCGCGGCCTTCGGCGTCGCCGCGCGCCACGCCGTCGAGTGCCTGCCCCAGCGGGCCGCGCGCCTGCGCGCGCTGCGCGACGAGCTCGTCGCCCGGGTGAGCGTCGCCGCGCCGTCCGCTGTCCTGCGTGGCCCGGACCCGGCGTCGGGCGACCGGCTGCCCGGGAACGCGCACTTCACGTTCCCCGGCGCCGAGGGCGACTCGCTGTTGTACCTGCTGGACTCCGCGGGCGTGCAGGCGTCCACCGGCTCGGCCTGCCAGGCGGGCGTGCCGCAGCCGTCGCACGTGCTGCTCGCGATGGGCGTGCCCGAGGCCGAGGCCCGCGGCGCGCTGCGCTTCACGCTCGGGGCGACGTCCACCGAGTCCGACGTCGACCGCCTCGTGGCTGCGCTGCCGCAGGTCGTCGCCCGGGCGCAGGCCGCCGGCCTGGTGTCGGGCCGCGCGCTGGGCGGTGCGTCGTGAGGGTGCTGGCCGCCATGTCGGGCGGCGTGGACTCCGCGGTCGCCGCCGCGCTCGCCGTCGAGGCGGGGCACGACGTCGTGGGCGTGCACATGGCGCTGTCCCGCAACCGGGACCAGTTCCGCACGGGCTCGCGTGGCTGCTGCTCCATCGAGGACGCCGGCGACGCCCGCCGGGCCGCCGACGTGCTCGGCATCCCGTACTACGTGTGGGACCTGTCCGAGCGGTTCGAGGACACGGTCGTCGCCGACTTCCTGTCGGAGTACGAGGCCGGGCGCACCCCCAACCCGTGCGTGCGCTGCAACGAGCACATCAAGTTCGAGGCCCTGCTCGACAAGGCGACGGCCCTCGGGTTCGACGCCGTCGCCACGGGCCACTACGCGCAGATCGTCACCCGGGAGGTCCCGGTGTCGGGCACGGAGGCGGACGGCGGCGCGCGCACCGTGCGCGAACTGCACCGCTCGCCGAACGACGCCAAGGACCAGTCCTACGTGCTGGCCGTCGCCGGCCCGGAGCGGCTGGCGCGGGCGATGTTCCCGCTGGGCGGGTTCGCGTCCAAGGACGAGGTGCGGGCCGAGGCCGCGCGCCGCGGCCTGTCGGTCTCCGCGAAGCCCGACTCCTACGACATCTGCTTCGTGGCCGACGGCGACACCCGCGGCTTCCTCCAGTCCCGCCTGGGGTCGCGCCCGGGCGAGGTGGTGGACGTCGACGGTGAGGTGGTGGGCGAGCACGACGGCGCCTACGCGTTCACGGTGGGCCAGCGGCGCGGGCTGGCCCTCGGCCGCCCCGCCGCCGACGGGAAGGCGCGGTACGTCGTGGACGTGCAGCCCGCGACGAACACCGTGGTCGTGGGGCCGGCGGAGCTGCTGAGCGTGGACCGGATCGCGGGGGAGAAGGCCCTGTGGTTCGACGGCGTGCTGGAGCACGAGCCGGACGGGTGGTTCGACGCCGAGGTGCAGGTGCGCGCGCACGGGGCGCCGGTCCCGGCGCGGGTGCGGGCGGTCGAGAGCGGGCTGGGTGCCTCTGGCGCGGATGGCTCCGGACCGGAGGACGCGCCCGGAGCGGACGGTTCCGGACCGGACGTCTCCGCCCCGGCGCTGGAGGTCGAGCTGACCGGCACGCCCCTGCGCGGGGTCGCGGCCGGCCAGTCGATCGTGGTCTACCGCGGCACACGGGTGCTGGGTCAGGCGACCGTCTCGCGCGCCTGGCGCGCGGCCGCGGCTCGATAGCAGCCGGGCCGTCGTCCGGGAGGTACCCCGCACGGCGTCTCGTCCGGGAGAATCGGCACCACGGCGGACTGCGGCGCGGCGACGCGCCCCGGCCGCGGCCCGGCGTCGGACGACGCCGGGACCACCCCTGAACGAGGAGAGCCGATGACTGCGGTGAGCGGGCACGGGCCCTGGCCCGGCGGCGAGCGCGACGTGCTCGAGGCGCAGCTGACGGCGCTGGGCGAGCTCGCGGAGCTCCCGACCGGCGTCGACGCGGTGCCGTTCCTGACGCAGCTCACGCAGCGCGGCCCGGGCGCGGACCCGCTGGGGCACACGGCGTCGCTCCTGACCGAGATGCCCGTCGAGCTCGGCCCGCACGGCTGGAAGCTCACGGAGCGCCCCGGCGCGGACGCGCGGCGTGCGGAGGGGTTCTGGCGCGAGGACCTCGGCGCGCTCGCCATCGCGGCGCACGGTTACACCGGAGCGTTCACGGTCGAGGTGCTGGGGCCGTGGACGCTGGCGGCCCAGCTCTGGTCGGCCCGCGGGGACCGCGTCCTGGCGGACACCGGGGCCCGCGCCGACCTGGCGCTCGGGCTCGCCGACGGCCTGCGCACGCTGGTGTCCGACATCGTGTCCCAGGTGCCCGGCGCCGAGGTGACGGTGCAGCTCGCGGAACCGCTGCTCGGCCAGGTGCACGCGGGCGTGCTGCCCACGTTCTCCGGGTTCTCGCGCCTGCGGGCCGTGGCGGGGCCCGAGATCGTGGGCGGGCTGGAGCCGGTGCTCGCGGCGGTGCGCGACGTCGGCGCCCGCTCCGTGGTGCACCTCGGCAGCACCTGGGTGGGGGTACCGCCGGTCGTGCTCGCCGGGGCGGACGCGCTGGGGCTCGACCTGGCCGACGTCGGCCCGGGCGGCTGGAACGAGAAGGCCTGGGAGCTGATCGCCCGCGCCGTCGAGCGGGGCACCGGGCTGTGGGCGGGGCTGCCGCCCGCGCAGGTCTCGCAGTGCGCGGGTCCGGCGCTCGGCGAGCTGGCCGACGTGGTCGGGGTGCCGTGGCGCCGCATCGGCCTGCCTGCCCCGCAGCTTGCCGACGTCACGCTGCTGGCCGCCCCGCGCCGGCAGCTCGGCTCGACGGACGCGCACCGCACGGAGCTGGCCAACCTGGGCCGCGTCGCGGAGGCCCTGGCAGAAAAAGCCGAGGCCTGACGGCCCCACCACCCCGCAGACCACCCGACACCACCACGCTGACCCACCTCCCCTTCGAGGCCCGGGTTTTTCCCCTTTTGGGGGAGTCCCCGCGGAGAAAGACGGGGCTCCAAAGGGGGGGCAGACAAGAGGGTTTGTGCCCTACAAGCGGTTTCCCAGGAGCGTCCCGTGTGTTTTCGTCATGTACGCCGCCTGCGCGTTGTCGGCCGCGCCGCCGTGGCCGCCCTCGATGTTCTCGTAGTACGTCACGTCCTTGCCCGCGGCCAGCATGAGTGCCGCCATCTTGCGGGCGTGCCCCGGGTGCACGCGGTCGTCCTTGGTCGACGTCGTGAACAGCACCGGCGGGTACTCCCGCGCGGCGTCGAACAGGTGGTACGGCGAGAACGTCCGCACGAACTCCCAGTCCGCGGTGTCCGGGTCGCCGTACTCGGCCATCCACGACGCGCCCGCCAGCAGGTGCGAGTACCGCTTCATGTCCAGCAGCGGCACGCCCACGATGATGGCGCCGAACAGCTCCGGGTACTGCGTGAGCATGTTGCCCGCCAGCAGCCCGCCGTTGGAGCGCCCCTCCATCCCCAGCCGCTCGGGCGTGGTGATGCCGCGTGCCACCAGGTCGCGCGCCACGGCCGCGAAGTCCTCGTAGGCCCGGTGCCGGTCGGCCTTCAGCGCGGCCTGGTGCCAGGCCGGGCCGTACTCGCCGCCGCCGCGGATGTTCGCCACGGCGTACACCCCGCCGCGGTCCAGCCACGCCCGCCCGATCGTGCCCGAGTACCCGGGCAGGATCGCGTGCTCGAACCCGCCGTAGCCCCACAGCAGCGTCGGGGCGGGACCGGCCTCGCCCGAGACCAGGTCCGCCCGGCCGACGACGAAGTACGGGACGCGCGTGCCGTCGTCCGACACCGTGAACTCCTGGCGCACCTCCAGGCCCGCCGCCTCGAAGTACGACGGCGCCGACTTCAGCACCTCCGGCGCGTCCAGCGCCGCGCCCACGGTGGTCAGGCCCAGCGTCGACGGCGTCAGGTACCCCGTGGTGACCACCCAGACGTCGTCGGAGTCGACGACGTCCACCGCGCCTACGCCCACCGTGAGCAGCTCGCCGCCCACCGGGAGGTCGGAGCGCACCCACGGCTCCCCGGCCGAGCCCCCGCCGACGACAGCGGGCGGCGTCAGCACGTGCACCAGGTTCTTCACGTCGTCGAGCACGTTGACCACGAGGTGGTGGCGCGTCCAGGTGGTCCCGGCGAGCGACGTCGTCGGCGTCGGCTCGAACAGGACCGTCAGGTCGCGGGATCCCGCCATGAAGTCGTCGAACGGGGCGGCGAGCAGGGACCCGGCGCGGTACGTCGTGCCGGACGGCGTCCAGTCGTCGCGCAGCCGCACCAGCATCCACTCGCGGTGCAGGCCGACGTTCGCGGAGTCCGGGACGTCGATCTTCGTGAGGGTCTGCTCGTCCGTGCCGACGCCGGTGGCCAGGTACGTCTCGTTGGCGTAGAACCGCAGCGCGCGGTGCACCAGGTCGCGCTCGAAGCCCGGGGTGTGCGAGCGGGAGGCGCTGATGTACATGTCCTGCTCGGTGCCCTCGTACACGAGGGTCGCCTCGGCGAGCGGGGTGCCGCGCGTCCACCGCTTCACCTGCCGCGGGTAGCCCGACGGCGTCATGGTGCCGGCCCCGAAGTCCGTGAACACGTAGACCGTGTCCGCGTCGACCCAGGACAGTCCGCCCTTCGCCTCGGCCCGGACGAACCCGCCGTCCTCGGGCGCCACGAACTGCTTGGTCACCAGGTCGAACTCGCGCGTCACGTCGGAGTCGGAGCCGCCGGGCGACAGGTCGACGAGCGCGTGCCGGCGGGGCTCGCCCGCGGCGAGCTGCTCCGGCGTCGGGCGCAGCACGCTGGCGCCGTGCCAGACCCAGCTCTCGCCCTCCTGCTCGCCGAGCGCGTCGAGGTCGAGCACCGTCTCCCACTCGGGGTCGTCGGTGCGGTAGGAGTCGAGCGTGGTGCGGCGCCACAGGCCGCGCTGGTGCTCGGCGTCCTGCCAGAAGTTGTAGTAGTGCTCGCCGACCTTCGAGACGTGCGGGATCTTGTCGTCCGAGTCGAGGACCTCGCGGACCTCGCCCTGGACCGTCGTGAAGAGGTCGCCGCCGAGCACGGCCGCGCTGTGCGCGTTGCGCTCGCGGACCCAGTCCAGGGCGGTCTCGCCCTCAACGTCCTCGAGCCACGCGAACGGGTCGGTCGCGGGGTCCAGGGGAGTGTCGGGGAGAGCGGTTCGGGGGTCGGTCTGGGTGTGCTCGGCGCTCATGACGAGCACCCTACGCGGCCGGTCGCGGGCGTCGTCGGCGGAGAGCCCGCTTGCCGTACGCCAGAAGCGAATGCGCCCGTTTTTTGCTGGTTTGGGGGGTTACCCGGCCATGGGCTCTCCCCATTCCTCACTGGCACATATTTTCGCAGTTCGCACCACGGCCGTGCCCTTCCACGTGTGGGACGCCCTGTGGTAGAAACTGCACTCCAGGGGGTTGTTCGCCCTCTTCAGCCGAGTTCGACGTCCAGGTCGCGGTATCCGCCCTGTCCGGACCACCCGAACTCTGACGACACAACTACTAGGGGGATCGGCTCGGTGAGCTCGATGTCTTCTTCTCCTCCGCCCAGCAGGCTGCGCCAGGTCGCGCCCTGGGTGTGCGTCGCCGGTGTGCTCGCCTACGTCCTCGTGGCACCCGTCCTGTTCACCGCCACCGGGGCCAGCTCCACGTGGCCCGCCTGGCTCGTCGGCGTCGCTGCCGTCGGGCTCGCCGTGGCGGCAGCGCTGATCGCCGCGCGGTCCTCCCGTGACGACCTCGCCTCCCACGAGGACCTGCTCCTCGCCTACCGCCGGGCCGAGGAGCGCGCCGACGCGGCTTCCGCGGCCCTCGACGCCCTGGCGAAGGAGCAGCTCCCGGCGTTCCTCGACAGCGAGCCCGCCCCGCCCCTGCCGCACCTGCCGGGCGACGCCCGGGCCCAGGCGCGCCTGGACGAGGCGGCCGGCATGCTGGCCCGCGTCCAGGAGGAGCGGGTGGCCCGCCGCGACGCGGTCCAGGTCGCCGTCGTGGCCCTGAGCCGCAAGGTCCAGGCCGCCGCGCACCGCATCCAGGAGGAGGCGGCGCGCATGGTGCAGCGCCACCCCACCGACGCGGACATCCTGCAGACCTCCATGCGCGTCGACCACGCGGCGGCCCAGCAGGCCCGCCAGGCCCAGAGCCTCGCGGCCCTGTGCGGCGAGTGGCCGGGCCAGCAGTGGAGCGAGCCGCTCCCGCTGCCCGACGTCGTCAAGGGCGCCGCCAGCCGCATCACCGCGTTCCACCGGGTCGAGGTGTCGGGCGACCCCGGCGTCGCCGTCTCGGCGCGCATCGTGGAGCCGCTCATCCACCTCGTGGCCGAGCTGCTGTCCAACGCCACGCAGTCCTCGCCGCCCACCACGCAGGTCCTCGTCGCCCTGCGCCAGGTGCAGCGCGGCGCGGTCGTCGAGATCGACGACTGCGGTGTGGGCCTCGACCTCAAGCAGCTCGAGCAGGCGCGCGACATCGCCTCCGGCAAGCGCGAGATCAGCATCACCGAGCTGGGCGAGATCCCGCAGACGGGCCTCGCGGTGGTCGGCACCTACGCCCGCCGCCACGGCTTCCGCGTGGACGTCACCGAGTCCGTGTACGGCGGCCTGCGCGCGATCGTCATGATCCCGGCCGAGCTCACCGAGGCCGTGGTGCCGTCGGGCATGCTGACGCCCGCCGCCACGCTGCCGAGCGCCAACGTCCCGTCCACCGGCGTCGCGGCGCTCGCGTCGAGCCGAGCCGCCACCGCCGTCGTGGAGGCGCCGCTCCCGCGCGAGCTGCCCACGGCGAAGCCCGCCGAGGACGACGAGTGGCCAGCCCCTGCGGCGCCCGACGCCGCGACCGTGCTACCCGTCGAGCCGCTGAGCGTGCCCGGCGACGTGGTCGAGGACGAGGAGGAGACGCCCGTGGCCGGTGCTCACGTGAAGGCCCCCGGTGAGCTTCCCCTACGCCCTGGGCGAGCCCGCCCTGAGGATGACGAGTTCCCCGAGCCGGCTGCGCTCCCGCAGCGGCGGTCACGCCGTGGAGAGGCTGACGTGCCCACCGACCGGGCCGAGCCCAGGCCGGAGCCTCGTACCGAGGACACCGGTCCTGCCCAGACGGCCGAGGAGGCCGGTGAGTGGATGGGCGCCTTCTTCAGCTCCAGCGAGGCGCGGTTCGGGGACTCACCAGACAGCAGCGAACCGCCGGCTGGCGCCGGCGGAACTTCGGAGGACCGATGACTACGCAGGCCGACGGCATGACGAGCACCGACGGCAACAGCTGGATGCTCGAGCTCATCAGTGGTGTACGGGGGGTCAAGCATGTAGTCGTGCTCACCTCCGACGGGCTGATGAAGGTTCGGACCGACCAGACCCCGCTCGACGTGGCCGACAAGGTCTCGGCGGCTTGCGCCGGACTGGCGGCGCTGGGGATCGGAATGAGCCGGGAGTTCGGGAACAGCGACACGATCCGCCAGGTGATGGTGGAGTTCGACGGCGGCTTCCTGTTCGTCCGAGGGGCCGGCGACGGCTCCCGCCTGGCGGTCATCACGGACACGGTGATCGACCCGGCGCTGATTGCCCAGCAGATGCAGGCCCAGGTGCTCATGATCGGGGAGCGCACGCTGGGCACGGAGCGGATCAACAGCTGATCCCGCCTCCGGCGTCGTCATGGAAAGCAGTACCCGGGCCCACCGCGGCCCGGCCGTTTCAAGCACCACCAGCTCGACCGATACCTGACCGACCAACAGGGGGCGAGGGGATGGACTCCGAGGAGTACCGCGATCACCCGGTGCGCTCGTACGTGCTCACCTCGGGACGTGCACACCCGTCGCGCAACACGCTGCGACCGGAGACGCTCGTCCGCGCCGTCGAGAGCCGGCCCGTGCTCTCGACGGCGGGCCGGCTGGAGCGTGAGCTGGTGCAGCTGTGCCACGGCACGCTCGCGCTGGCCGAGGTGGCGGCGTACCTGCAGCTACCGGTAAGTCTCGTGGCGGTCATGGTCTCGGACCTGGTCGACACGGGAAACCTGACTATTCGTTCCAACCATCAAGCGCACGTCCTGCCCGGCAAGGACATCCTGGAGAAGATTCTCGATGGACTCCGCAAGCTCTGACCGCACCGTGCCCGGACAGCACCTTGCACCGACTGTCGCACGGTCGGTCAAGATCCTTGTCGTGGGTGCCTTCGGGGTGGGCAAGACGACGCTGATCGGCGCGGTCAGCGAGATCGAGCCGCTGCGTACCGAGGAACGCATCACGACGGCGAGCGTGGGCATCGACCCGGGGCAGCCGAACAAGGAGACGACGACGGTCGCGATGGACTTCGGTCGTATCACCGTGACCGAGGACATCGCGCTCTACCTGTTCGGCACCCCGGGCCAGCGCCGCTTCTGGGACCTGTGGTCCGGTCTGGCGGACGGCGCCGTCGGCGCGCTCGTCATGATCGACACCCGGCACCTCGAGGACAGCTTCGAGGTGCTGGACCAGCTGGAGCTGCGCACCAAGATCCCGTTCGCGGTGGTCGTCAACCAGTTCCCGGACTCGCCGGACTACCCGCTGGAGCGGGTCCGCGCGGCGCTGGACCTGCTGCCGGAGACGCCCATCGTCGAGTGCGACGCGCGGGACCGGCAGTCGGCAGTGCTGACCCTGATCACCCTGGTCGAGCACGCGATGACCTTCCCGGTCTTCCAGAAGGTCAACGCGTGACGTTGGCCAACAGACTGCATCGGCGGCTGGAAGACATTCCGGACCGGATGCAGCTGTCGGACATCACGACCGCGCGCGACCCGCACAAGCTCTACGAGCGGCTGCGGGACGAATGGGGCCCGGTGGCGCCCATGGACCTGGAGCCGGGGGTGCCCGCCTGGCTCGTCCTCGGGTACGACGAGGCGAGCAGCGTGATGCGCAACGAGCTGCTGTTCTCGCGCAACTCGCGCAACTGGCGGTACGTCCAGGAGCGTTCCCTGCCCGCTGACTCGGGCGTGTTCGCGGCGCTGGCGCCCCGCGAGAACGCGTACTTCCTGGACGGGATGCAGCAGCGTCGGCTGCGCGCCCCGCTCGACGACGCGCTCGGCGGCGTCGACGAGAAGCGCCTGGCCCGTACGGTCGCGGTGACGTGCGAGGCGATCATCGACCGCCTCATGCCGCGTGGCGAGGCGGACCTGGTGAAGGACTACGCGGTGGCGGTCCCCGTCATGGTCATGACCGAGATGTTCGGCATGAGCCTGTCCGACGGGAACAAGATGCACGAGCTCACCGAGGCCCTGTACGCGGGCAAGGAGAAGGCCCGTGCGGCGGCGATGGAGCAGGAGTCGCTGCTCGCGGTGCTCGTGGCGACCCACCGGGCCGAACCCGGCGAGGACCTGACCACGGCCCTGGTGAACCACCCGAACCACGCGAACGACGTCGAGGTCATGGCCTCGATCGGCGTGATGTTCAGCCTGGGGCACGACGCCGAGATCGCCTGGATCGCGAGCACCCTGCACATGATCCTGACCGACCCGGCGTTCGCGGCCCGCGTGCGTCGTGGTCGGCTCGACCTCGACGACGCGCTGGACGAGGTCTCGCGGCGTCATCCGCCGGCGCCGCACGTCCTGCCCCGCTTCGCGCGGCAGGACTGCGAGCTGGGCGGACGCCGGATCGCGCTCGGCGACGCCCTCGTCCCCGCGGTGGCCGCGGCGAACGCCGACCGGGCCATCCGCACGGACGACCCGTGGGAGGAGCTGGGCAGCCGGTTCCACCTCACGTGGGGCGCGGGCGCGCACTCCTGCCCGGCCCACCGCATCGGCCCGCTCATCGGCCGCATCGCCGTGGACACCCTGCTGCGCCGCATCCTCGACATGGAGCTGACGGTGGCCTACGACTCGATCCAGATGTCGGTCTCGCCGTGGTCGCGCTACCCGCGCAGGCTGCCGGTGCGGTTCACGTCGCCCATGACCGTCTGAGACGACCGTCTGACGGCGCCGTACGCGGCGTCGGACACCGTCTGACACACCGCGGGCCCGGCCGGATCTCCCGGCCGGGCCCGCGGTGCGTCCTGACTGTGTCGCAGAAGGACGGCCTGAGGGTGGAGGTGGTGGTCAGCCCACGGACGAGTCCGAGCCGACGCGGTCCTTGGGCGCCTGGGCGCGGATCTTCTCCTTCAGGCGCGGCACAACGTTCTTGTAGACGGACGGGTCGATCGGCAGGAGCCACTGGACCGCCTGGGCGCGCTGGCTGATGTTCACGCCGGCCTCGTCCAGGGTCTCGTCGATCTGGTGCATCGAGAACGGGATGACGTTGGTGCCGCGGGCGTGCTTGCCGCCCGTGCGCTGCTCCATCCAGGCCACGCGCTCGGCGACGTGCTTGCGCCGCTCCTCGATCGAGGGCAGCTTGACGACGCCGCCCAGGTACGCGGCGATCCAGATCGCGCCGGCCTCGGCGGACAGCGGCGAGAACAGCGACGAGTTGTAGCCCGCGAAGGTCAGGTTCGGCACGCCGTCGGGCAGGATCTGGCGGTAGAGCTTGTAGTTGCCGTCCTCGTCCAGCAGACGGGCGGACACGGCGTCGTCCAGGAACGGCACGCGCTGGTGGAAGCCGGTGCCGCAGACGACGAGGTCGGCGGGGATCCGGGCGCCGTCGCTGAGGACCGCGACCGGGCGGTCGCCGTCGGCCTCGAAGCGCTGGATCTCGGTGTCGCGGTGCACCTTGATGGCGCCGCTCGCGACCTGCTCGTAGAACCCGTCCGTGGAGAGCGACACGGTGCTGTTGGCGATGTCGGCGAACTCGCCCCGGGGCACGAGCCCGAGCTTCTTGAGCTTGAACTGCCAGGTCGCGACCGACCCGATGCTCGACAGCATGCTCGCGCGCACCTTGTCGCCGGGGCCGTGCAGGAACCGCTCCATGCCGTTGTCCAGCTCCTGGTACTTGAACAGGGCCTCGCCGAGGCGCGACAGCAGCAGGTACTTCATGTTCAGGGAGTTGGCGATGCGCTTGGGCATCTTCCACAGCAGACGCCGGGCGACGACGGTGGTGGACTCGGCGACCACGCCGATCTCGGCGGCGACGTCGCACGCCGACTTGCCGTAGCCGACCACCACGACGTTCTTGCCGCGGGCGTCCTCCAGGTTGTTGAGCTGGCTGGAGGCCACGAGCTTGCCGCCCGCGCGGACCAGGTCGGCGTAGCCCTCGTACTGCGGGAAGACCGGGTCGGAGAAGATGCCGTTGGCGACCACGAGGTGGTCGAACCGCTCGGGCGACGAGACGGGGGCGCCGATGCGGCGCGCCGTCACCATCCAGCCGTCCTCGGCGTCGGTGAGCTCGGCGCGCACGACCTCGGTCGCGAGTCGCAGGTGGGGGCGCAGCTCGAACTTCGCGACGTACCGCTCCAGGTAGGCCTGGACCTGCTCGCCGGTGGGCCACTCCGGGTAGTCGCGGGGCATCGGCAGGTCCGAGAAAGCGTACGAATCCTTGTTGTTCTGCGTCCGGAGGCCGGAGTACCGACGGGTCGCGCTCCACACCCCGCCGACGTCCGGCGCCTTTTCGAAGACGGTGACCTCGTGGTCGAACTCGCGGAGGGTTTTCGCGGTGGCGAGACCTGCGAACCCGGCACCGACGACGGCGATCTTCAAGGGACCCCTGCTCTCAGTAGATTTGCGGCATTTTGCTCGAATGGTAGCGGGACCCGCTCGTGCGCGATAGGGGGCGGATCCTGGTGAATGGCCAGGTCGGCAGCATCTTCGGCGCAGGCGTCCACAGGTCACCGCTCGGATGTCAGTGGTTCAAGCCATGATTGTGTCCGTGAGCGAGACGACAGGCATCCCGGGACCGGCCGACGCAGGCGACGAGGCGGCGGCGCAGCGCCGATGGGCGGAGCTGGTCGCCCAGATCGAGGAGGATCGCAGGGCCTACTTCGAGGACGACGCGCCCGTGTCGTCCGACGCCGAGTACGACGTGCGGATGCGCGAGCTGCAGGCCCTCGAGGCCGCGCACCCCGCGCTGGTGACGCCGGAGTCACCCACGCAGAGCGTCGGCGGCGCCGCGACGGCGGGGTTCGCCACCGTCGAGCACATCGAGCGCATGCTGTCGCTCGACAACGCCTTCAGCACGGAGGAGCTCGGGGTCTGGGCCGACAAGGTGCACCGCGACCTCGGCACCGACACCCCCGGCCTGCTGTGCGAGGTCAAGATCGACGGTCTGGCCATCTCCCTGGTGTACGAGAAGGGGAGGCTGGTCCGCGGCGTGACCCGCGGTGACGGCCGCGCGGGCGAGGACGTCACGGCGAACGTGCGCACCATCGCGTCGATCCCGCAGCAGCTCGCCGGTGACCCCGCCGACCACCCCGATCTCATCGAGGTGCGCGGCGAGGTCTTCATGGCCACCGCCGACTTCGCGGTGCTCAACGAGAAGCTCGTCGCGGCGGGCCTGGACCCGTACGCCAACCCACGCAACACCGCCGCCGGCTCGCTGCGCCAGAAGGACCCGTCGGTCACCGCGAGCCGCAATCTGCGCATGTACGCGCACGGGGTGGGCGCCCTCCAGTGGCAGGCCGGCGAGCACACCGAGCTGGAGCGGCAGTCCGACGCGTACACGCTGTTCGACCGGTGGGGCATCGCCGTGTCCCCGCACAACCGCGTGATCCCCGGCCTGGACGGCGCGCTCGAGATGATCGAGTACTTCCGCGAGCACCGGCACGACATCGAGCACGAGCTCGACGGCATCGTGCTCAAGGTCGACGCCCTGGAGCAGCAGCGCAAGCTGGGCTCGACCAGCCGCGCGCCCCGCTGGGCGATCGCCTTCAAGTACCCGCCGGAGGAGGTCAACACCCGGCTGCTCGCCATCCAGGTCGGCGTGGGCCGCACCGGCCGGGCCACCCCGTACGCCGTGATGGAGCCGGTCAAGGTCGCCGGTTCCACGGTGCGCCAGGCCACGCTGCACAACCAGGATGTCGTGAAGGCCAAGGGCGTGCGCATCGGCGACGTCGTGGTGCTGCGCAAGGCGGGCGACGTCATCCCCGAGATCCTCGGGCCGGTGACGGCCCTGGCGAACGACGGCTACCCGCGCGAGGACTTCGTCATGCCGGCGAACTGCCCCGAGTGCGGCACGCCCCTGCGCCCCATGAAGGAGGCTGACGTCGACCTGCGCTGCCCCAACGCGGAGTCCTGCCCCGCGCAGGTGCGCGGGCGGGTCGAGCACATCGGGTCGCGCGGCGGCCTCGACATCGAGGCCCTCGGCGAGGTGACCGCCGCGGCGCTCACCCACCCCGACGTGCCCGAGACGCCGCCGCTGGTCACCGAGGCCGAGCTGTTCTCGCTCACGCTCGACCAGCTCCTGCCCATCGAGGCCGTGGTGCGGGACTCCGAGACGGGCCTGCCCAAGATGGACGACGACGGCGTGGTGCGCCGCCGTGCCCCGTTCCGCCGCAAGTTGTCGTACGGCAAGACGCAGCGGGCCGCCGCCGAGGAGGCGGGCGAGACCCTGCCCGAGTGGGCTCCGTCGGCCAACGCGACCAAGCTCCTGGACGAGCTCGAGCGCGCCAAGACCAAGGACCTGTGGCGCATGCTCGTCTCGCTGAACATCCGGCACGTCGGGCCGGTCGCGGCCCGGGCGCTCGCGGGCTGGTTCGGCTCGGTGGACGCGATCGAGGCGGCGTCGGAGGAGGAGCTCGCGGCCGTCGAGGGCGTGGGACCCGTGATCGCCGCCGAGATCAAGGCCTGGCTCGCGGTGGAGTGGCACCAGGGGATCCTCGCGGCCTGGCGCGCGGCCGGCGTGCGGCTCGAGACGCCGGGGCACCCGGGGCCGGCGGCGATGGCCGAGGCCGACACGGAGCCCACCGGCCCGCTGGCGGGCCTCACGGTCGTGGTGACCGGCTCGCTGGTGGACTTCACGCGCGACGGCGCCAAGGAGGCCATCATCGCCGCGGGCGGCAAGGCCTCCGGTTCGGTCTCCAAGAAGACCGACTACGTGGTGCTGGGGGAGAACGCCGGCACCAAGGCGGCCAAGGCCGAGGCCCTGGAGATCCCGACCCTGGACGAGGACGGGTTCAAGGCGCTGCTGGAGGGCGGCCCGGGAGCGCTGTAGGCCGGTGGTCTCCTGACCTCCATGCCGGCCGGGTCGACGGCGCCCCGGCCGGCGCGGAGGTGCGCCTGCGCATACCCGAAAGAAGGCGATATCCCGGTAACGCTGAACACCTGACAACTTTTGCTTGACGCCCGACAGAAGTCCTCGTAGGTTCTAGCCGCAAGGTCAACGCCGACCGAGGAGAGCTCATGCGTCAACGTGGAACCAGAATCCGCACGAGACAGGCCGCCGCAGCCGCGGCGGCCGTGGCACTGACAGCGGTAACGCTCGCGGGGACGGTCCCCGCCGCGACGGCGGCGGTCGACGACCTCCCGCCCCAGGAGCCGGGCGTCACGCTGCGGACCTACGACCTGGCCCGCGACATCAGCGAGCTGTGCACGCTCCGCTCGGGCCAGACGCCGAACGTCGACCAGCTCAAGCCCACGATCGACTACTCGACCGAGGCCGACTTCGGGATGAGCGAGCGCTTCATCGCGCACGCCCTGGCCAACCTGAACGTGCCGGCCGACGGCAACTACGAGTTCCGCCTCACGAGCGACGACGGCTCGCGCCTGGTGATCGACGACGCCGTCGTCGTCGACCACGACGGCCTGCACGGGGAGTCCGCCAAGGAGGGCACCGTCGCGCTCACCACCGGGTACCACGACCTGCGCGTGGAGTACTTCGACAACACGAACGACAACGTCCTGAAGCTGGAGTGGCGCACGCCGGGCACCGCCGACTTCGTCGTCGTGCCGTCCAGCGTGCTGAGCACCGAGGCCGACGTCGTGCGCGTGACGGCCCCCGGCACCAAGTACTGCGAGGGCCAGGGCGACACCGCGGGCGACGGCATGCGCCTCGACTCCGTGTACCCGGGCTACACCCTGACCGACCTGCGCCCCGACGGCTTCGAGCCCATGGTCTCGGGCCTCGACTGGACCGACGACGACCGCCTCGCCGTGGTCACGGCCGGCTCGGTGAGCCCCGGCGGCTGGGTCGAGGACCCGGAGCCCGGCGAGGTCTTCCTGCTCGACAACGTGACCGGCGCGACCTCGAAGGACCAGGTCACGTACGAGAAGGTCGCCACCGACCTGTTCAACCCGATGGGCGTGGCCGTGATCGGGGAGTCGATCTACGTCTCGGAGCGGGACAAGCTCACCGAGCTCACCGACCCGGACGGCGACGGCTTCTACGACGACCACCGCACCGTGGCCGAGTGGCCGTTCGGCGGCAACTTCCACGAGTTCGCCTTCGGCCTGCTGTACGACGACGAGAGCTTCTACGTGAACCTCTCCGTGGCCATCAACAACGGCGGCGCCACCACGGACCCGCAGCCCGCCCAGAACCGCGGCACAGCGATCAAGGTGGACCGCGAGACCGGCGAGGTCGAGTTCGTCGCGGGCGGCCTGCGCACGCCGAACGGCATGGTCAAGGGCCCGGACGGCGAGCTGTTCGTCATGGACAACCAGGGCGCCTGGCTGCCCAGCTCCAAGCTGGTGCACATCGAGCAGGGCAAGTTCTTCAACCACTTCACCAACCCGTCCGGCCCGTACGACGCCCAGCCCGTCTCCGCCCCGGCGCTGTGGGTGCCGCAGAACGAGATCGGCAACTCGCCGAGCTCCCCGGTGCAGCTCACCGAGGGCCCGTACGCGGGTCAGCTCGTGTTCGGCGACGTCACCTACGGCGGGCTGCAGCGCGGCTTCCTGGAGAAGGTCGACGGCGAGTACCAGGGTGCGGTCTTCCGGCACTCGGCGGGTCTGGAGGCGGGCGTCAACCGCACCGTCGTCGGGCCCGACGGCGCCCTGTACGTGGGCGGCATCGGCGAGGGCGGCAACTGGAGCGAGCCGGGCAAGCTGCGCTACGGCCTGCAGAAGCTGACGCCCAACGGCGAGGACGCCTTCGACATGACCGAGATGCGGGTCACGAAGAAGGGCTTCGAGGTCGAGTACACCCAGCCGCTGTCGCAGGAGACGGTGGACAAGATCGCCGAGAACCCGAACGCCGCGTTCCGCATGGACCACTGGCGCTACGTGCCGACGCGCGCCTACGGCGGGCCGAAGGTCGACGAGCAGCAGCTGTTCGTCTCGGGCGCCACGGTGTCCCGGGACCGCAGGAAGGTCACACTCACCGTGGACGGGCGCCAGCCCGGCTACGTGGTGCACCTGCGCAGCCCGCGCCCGTTCGCGGACGCCGACGGCCGGGAGCTGTGGAACACGGAGGCCTGGTACACGCTCAACTCGATCCCGGGCTATAAGGCGCCGGCGGGGTTCCAGGAGGCGGAGGAGGCGACGCTCCGCGGCAGCGCGAACGTGGCCAACGAGCACAGCGGCTACTCCGGCTCCGGGTTCGCGGCCGGCTTCGGTCAGGTCGGCGCGTCCGCGACCTTCACCACCACCGTCAAGCGCGCGGGCACCCAGCCCGTGAGCCTGCGCTACTCGAACGGTCCCAACCCGTTCCAGGGCACCAAGGAGGTGTCGGTGCTGGTCAACGGCCAGGAGGTCGAGCCGTGGGCGCTGGAGTCCACGGGAGACTGGAAGACCTGGGCGACGGCGACCCGGTCGCTCGACCTGCGCAAGGGGGTCAACACCATCACCCTGCGGTACGACGAGGACGATGACGGCAACGTCAACCTCGACTTCCTCAAGGTCGGTGGCGGGGCCGCCGACATCTGCGAGCCGAAGCGGTACGAGCGGGGCTACACCGCGCTGTTCGACGGCACGCTGGCCTCGCTGGACGGCTGGAACATGGCCGGCCCGGGCTCGTTCGGCCGCCAGGCCGACTGCACGATCCGCGGGAGCGGTGGCATGGGTCTGCTCTGGCACTCCACGGAGCTGCACGAGTACAGCCTGAAGCTCGACTGGAAGCTCAAGAAGGACGACAACGGCGGCGTCTTCGTCGGCTTCCCGGACCCGGGCAACGACCCGTGGATCGCCGTCAACCAGGGGTACGAGATCCAGATCGACGCCACCGACGAGCCGGACCGCACCACGGGCGCGATCTACACCTTCCAGGGCGCGGACCCGGAGGTCGTGGAGCGGGCGCTGAAGCCGGTCGGGTCCTGGAACTCCTACGAGATCCGGGTGGAGGGGCAGACGATCAAGGTCTTCCTCAACGGTGAGCTGGTGAACGACTTCGTCAGCACCGACCCCGCGCGCGACCTCGCCCAGGGCTTCATCGGCCTGCAGAACCACGGTCAGGGCGAGGCGGTGAGCTACCGCGACGTCCGGGTCAAGGACCTGAGCTAGCCCCGCAGACGTCAGACGCTCAGGTCCCCGGAGGGGCCTGAGCGTCTGACACGTTGCGGGGGGAGTGGGGTCACGCCACCAGGCGGTCCACGGCCTCCGAGGAGAGCGCCTGGTCCACCGCCATGGCGCTCGCGCCGAGCACGCCCGCCTGTGTGCCGGTGCGGGCCGTGACGATCCGCAGGTGCTGCGTCGCCAGGGGCAGGGACCGCTGGTAGACGACCTCGCGGATGCCGGCCACGATGTGCTCGCCGGCGTCGGCCAGGATGCCGCCGATCACGATCATCGACGGGTTCAGCAGGCTGACGCTGGTGGCGAGCACCGCGCCGATGTCCCGGCCGGCCTGGCGCACGGCCTGGCTCGCGGCCACGTCGCCCGCCCGGACCAGGGCGACGACGTCGGCGGGCGTGACCGCGCCCTCCAGGCGGCTCGCCACGGCCTGCCCGCTGGCGATGGCCTCCAGGCAGCCGACGTTGCCGCAGCGGCACACGATGTCGGTCACCCCGGGCACGGCGACGTGCCCGATGTCGCCCGCGGAGCCCTGCGCGCCGCGCCGCAGCGCGCCGTCGGCGATGATGCCGGCGCCGATGCCGGTGGCGACCTTGACGAACAGCAGGTCGGCCACGTCGGGCCAGGCCGCGCGGTGCTCGCCCAGCGCCATGATGTTCACGTCGTTGTCCACGAGCACGGGCGCGTGGAACCGGGCGCCCAGGATCGCCGGCACGTCCGCGTTGTCCCAGCCCGGCATGATCGGCGGGTTGTTCGGCTTGCCGGTCGCGTGCTCAACGGGGCCCGGCAGGCCCACGCCGACGCCGGCGAGCTCGCCGGTGGTCCGGCCCGCCTCGCGCAGCAGCTCGGCGCCGGTCTCGGCCACGCGGTCGAGCACGAGGTCCGGCCCGTCCGTGATGAGCAGCGGCAGGTCGCGCTGCGCCAGGATCGTCGAGGCGAGGTCGGTCAGGGCGAGCCGCGCGTGCGTCGCACCGAGGTCCACCCCCAGCACCACGCGGGCGGACGGGGCGAACGCGAAGGTCGCGGGCGGGCGTCCGCCGGTCGACGTCGCCTCGCCCGCGGGCGCGATGAGTCCCGCCGTCATCAGCAGGTCGATGCGCGCCGCGACGGTCGACCGCGCCTGCCCGGTGACGGCCGCCAGATCCGCCCGGGTTCGGGGCCGGCCGTCGCGCAGGAGCTGGAACATGTCCCCGGCTCCTGACACCTTGGGTACCTGCTGAAACACTTCCCGTGCCACTTCCACCATGTGCCTAGTCAATCATGGCGGGCGAAGTCTCGACTTTTGCTTGACCGTCGCCAAAAGTCCAACTACGTTCGATACATGGTCGACGCGGACCCCCAACCGACAGAGCAGCCGGCGCAGCAGCCCCTGCTGCGGATGCGCGGCATCGTGAAGGAATTCCCTGGCGCGCGTGCGCTCGACGGCGTGGACCTCGAGGTCCGTCCCGGCGAGGTGCACTGCCTGCTGGGCCAGAACGGGGCGGGCAAGTCCACCCTGATCAAGACGTTGGCCGGAGCCCACCAGCCCACGGCGGGCGAGATCCTGATCGACGAGGAGCCGGTCGTCATCGCGAACCCCGTCGCCGCCCTGCGGCTCGGCATCGCGACGATCTACCAGGAGCTCGACGTCGTGGACGGTCTGACCGTCGCCGAGAACATCTACCTGGGGCACGAGCTCGCGACGGGCGGCGTCACGCGCCGGTCCGAGGCGGCCCGCAACACCCGGAAGATCCTCGACCGGCTGGGCCACAAGGAGATCTCCCCGCACCGTGATGTGGGCTCGCTGCCCGCCGCGGGCAAGCAGATCGTGCAGCTCGCCCGGGCGCTGTCCCGCGACGCGCGCGTGGTCATCATGGACGAGCCGTCCGCCGTGCTGGACTCCGAGGAGGTCGGCAACCTCCACCGCATCGTGCGCGAGCTCACCGCCGACGGCGTCGCCGTGGTCTACATCTCGCACCGGCTGGAGGAGATCCGCCAGCTCGGCGACCGGATCACCGTGCTCAAGGACGGCCGCACGGTCGCGGAGAGCCTGGTCGTGGCAGACACCCCGACGAAGGAGCTGATCCAGCTCATGACCGGCCGGTCGGTCGAGTACGCGTTCCCCGACCGCCCCGGCGTAGCCGAGGACGCGGACCCCGTGCTGGAGGTCGAGGGCCTCGGGCTCGGCGACGTCTTCGCCGACGTCTCCCTGACCGTCCGCGCCGGCGAGATCGTCGGCCTGGCGGGCCTGGTCGGCTCGGGTCGCTCCGAGATCTTGGAGACGATCTACGGCGCCCGGCGCGCGACGTCGGGCACGGTGCGCGTGGGCGGCAAGCGCCTGCGCGCCGGGGCGGTGGACGCCGCCGTGACCGCGGGCATCGGCCTGTGCCCCGAGGAGCGCAAGAGCCAGGGCCTGCTCCTGGACGAGCCCGTCTACCGCAACATCACCCTGTCGACCTTCTCGCGCATGGCGCGCGGCGGGCTGCTCGACGAGGGCGCCGAGCGCACTGCGGCGCGCGAGCAGGTCGAGGCCCTCGACCTGCGGCCCGCCGGGGTGGAGCGGAGCGCCCGCACGCTGTCCGGCGGCAACCAGCAGAAGGCGCTGCTGGCGCGCTGGCTCGTGCACGGCTGCCGCGTCCTCCTGCTCGACGAGCCCACCCGGGGCGTCGACGTCGGCGCGCGCTCCGAGATCTACAACCTGATCCGCCGCCTGGCCGACGACGGCGCCGCCGTGATCGTCGTGTCCAGCGAGATCCCGGAGGTGCTCGGCCTCGCGGACCGCGTGCTGGTCATCTCCGACGGCAAGGCGGTCCACGAGGGTCCCGCCCGCGAAATCGACGAGCACGCCGTGCTCGACCTGGTCATGGAAGGAAGTGTGGCGTGAGCCAACGATCGGCCCTCATGGGTCCCGCCCTGCGGATGGGCGGCCTGGTGCTGGCACTCGTCCTGCTCGTCGTCGTGGGTGTGGCGACCGCCGGCGAGCGGTTCTGGAGCACCGGCAACCTCATCACCGTGCTGAGCCTCGCGGCCGTGACCGGCGTGGTCAGCATCGGCATGACGTTCGTCATCACCTCCGGCGGCATCGACCTGTCGGTCGGTGCCGTGGTCGGCCTGGCATCCGTATGGGCCTCGACCCTGGCGACCCAGTACGCGGCCGAGGACTACGGCTGGTGGGTCATCGTGGTGACCGCGCTGGCCGTCGGCCTGGTGGCCGGCCTGATCAACGGCCTGCTGGTCGCCTACGGCAAGATGCCCGCGTTCATGGCGACGCTGGCGATGCTTGCGGCGGCGCGCGGGCTCGCGGAGATCATCGCGGGCCGGCAGACCCAGATCGTCACGGTCGAGCCCTTCTTCGACGTCTTCCAGGCGCGGCCGCTCGGCGTGCCGACGATCGTGTGGATCTTCGTCGTGGTCGCGGCGGCGGGCTGGTTCCTGCTGAACCGAACGACGTTCGGCCGCCGCACCGTCGCGGTGGGCGGCAACCCGGAGGCGTCCCGCCTGGCGGGCATCAAGATCAAGCGGCACACCCTGTACCTCTACGGGCTCGCCGGCCTGACTGCGGGCATCGGCGCCGTGATCCTGCTGGCCCGCACCACGGCTGGCTCCTCGACCCACGGCACGCTGCTGGAGCTGGACACCATCGCGGCGGTCGTCGTGGGCGGCACGCTGCTGGCCGGCGGCCGCGGCACCATCACCGGCACCGTGCTGGGCGTGCTCATCTTCTCGACGCTCACCAACGTCTTCGTCCTCAACAACCTCGACAGCTCGGTCCAGGCGATCGCCAAGGGCGCGATCATCGTGGGCGCCGTGCTGCTGCAGCAGTGGTTCGCCTCGCGCGAGCGCGTCTCGACGACCTAGTCACTCCACAAGCCAACCCAGCATTTCCACCCCGGATCAAGGGAGATCACGATGACCTCGTCCATTGTTCGCACACGCCGGGTCTCCGGCGTCGTCGTCGCCGCGGCCTGCGCGGCGCTCGTCGTCGCCGGCTGCACCAGCAACGAGCCTCGCGAGAGCGAGGAGACCGCCACGGGTCCCGTCACGGTGACCGAGAACGACGAGCCCGGCGACCAGGTCGTCATCGGCTTCTCCGCCCCCGCCGCCGACCACGGCTGGATGGGTGCCATCACCAGCGCCGCCAAGGCCGAGGCGGAGAAGTACGAGGACGTCGACCTCCAGGTCGCCGAGGGCACCAACGACGTCAACGTGCAGATCAGCCAGATCGAGGGCTTCATCGACCAGGGCGTCGACGCGATCGTGCTCCTGCCGTTCGACGGCGCCGCCCTGACCGACGTGGCCCTGGACGCCATGGAGGCCGGCATCCCGGTCATCAACGTGGACCGCGAGTTCAGCAGCCCGTTCGCCGCTCGCGCCACGGTGCTCGGCGACAACTACGGCATGGGCGTCAGCGCCGGCACCTACATCTGCGAGCAGCTCGGGGACAACCCCGACGCCGTGGTCGCGGAGATCGCCGGCATCGACTCGCTGCCCCTGACCCAGGACCGCAGCAAGGGCTTCAAGGACGCCCTCGACGACTGCGGGCTCGACGTCGACGCGCGCGTCGCGGCCGAGTTCACCGTCGAGTCCGGCGAGGAGCAGACGGCCAACCTGCTGTCCGCCGAGCCGAAGATCGACGCCATCTGGAACCACGACGACGACCAGGGCATCGGCGTCCTGGCCGCCATCGAGAACGCGGGCCGCGACGAGTTCTTCCTGGTCGGCGGCGCCGGCTCCAACAACATGATGGAGCAGATCCAGGACCCGGACAGCGTCGTCAAGGCGACGGTCATCTACCCGTCGACCCAGGCCGCCGACGGCGTCAAGTTCGCCCGCCTGATCGCCCAGAACAAGACGGTCAGCGACCTCGCCTCGATCGGCGTCCCCCGCACCGTGCAGCTCTACGCGCCCGTCGTCACGGCGGACAACGTCGAGGAGTACCTGCCCATCGGCTTCGACTCCTGACGCTGTGACTCATCGGGACGACGCCCGCTCGGGCGTGCAACACGGCGGGGAGACCACAGTGGGGGGAGGCGCGGTATGAGTACAGGAACGAGCGAGCTCGGCGTCGGCATGGTCGGCTACGCGTTCATGGGTGCGGCGCACTCGCAGGCCTGGCGCACGGCGCCGCGGTTCTTCGACCTGCCCATCGTGCCGCGCATGCGCGCGGTCGCGGGGCGGGACGGGGCCGCGGTCCGTGCGGCGGCCGACCGGCTGGGCTGGGACGACGCCGTCGTCGGGTGGCAGGACCTGCTGACCCGGGACGACGTCGGGCTGGTCGACGTCTGCACGCCGGGCGACACCCACGTGGAGATCGCGGTCGCCGCTCTGGAGGCCGGCAAGCACGTCCTGTGCGAGAAGCCGCTGGCGAACACCGTGGCCGAGGCGGAGGCGATGACCGCCGCCGCCGAGGCCGCGGCCGAGCACGGCGTGCGCGCGATGGTGGGGTTCACCTACCGTCGCGTGCCCGCCGTGGCGCTGGCCCGGCAGCTCGTGCAGGAGGGCCGGATCGGCGAGGTGCGGCACGTGCGCGCGCAGTACCTCCAGGACTGGCTGGCGGACCCGCAGGCGCCGATGTCGTGGCGCCTCGACAAGCAGAAGGCGGGCTCGGGCGCCCTGGGTGACATCGGCGCCCACGTGGTGGACCTGGCGCAGTTCGTCACGGGCGAGTCGCTCACCGGGGTGAGCGGCCTGCTCGAGACGTTCGTCCACGAGCGCCCGGAGGCGGTGTCGTCCTCGGGCCTGTCGGCAGTGGCCGACGCCGGCCGCACGGGCCAGGTCACGGTGGACGACGCCGCGGTGTTCCTGGGTCGGCTGTCGGGCGGCGGGCTGGCGACCTTCGAGGCGACGCGCTTCGCCTGGGGCCGCAAGAACGCGATCCGGCTGGAGGTCAACGGGTCGAAGGGCTCCCTGGCCTTCGACTTCGAGGACATGAACCTGCTGCACTACTACGACGCGACGGACGAGTCGGCGATCGCGGGCTTCCGCCGCATCGTCGTCACCGAGCCGGAGCACCCGTACGTCGCCGCGTGGTGGCCGCCGGGGCACGGTCTCGGGTACGAGCACGCGTTCACGCACCAGGTCGTGGACCTGATGGGTGACCTGGCCGCCGGGCGGCAGCCGACGCCGTCGTTCGCCGACGGCCTGCGTGTCCAGCGGGTGCTGGACGCCGTCGAGCGCAGCGCCGCCGGCGGAGGGGGGTGGGTCCCGCTGGTCTGACCGGTGGGATCGGACCGCGCCGCGGACCGGCTCGAGCGGGTGGCTCGGGCCGGTCCCGTACGAGACCTGTGCACGAGCAGTACCGCAAGGCACTAGTACTGACCCGACTCAATGAGGAGCTCCAGGTGAGAAACGTGCTACGAACCCGCCGCGTGCTGCGGTCGGTGGTCGCGGCAGCAGCCGTGACCGCGCTCGGCGTCCCCGCCCTGGTGGCCGCCGCCGCGCCCTCGGTCGCGTCCCCAGGCGTGCCGGCCGAGGCCGCCGCCGGGACGTCGGCCGCCGTGACAGCGGCAGATGCGGCCGCGGCAGAACCCTTCGACGCCCTGGTGTTCTCCAGGACGGCCGGCTTCCGGCACGGCTCGATCCCCGCGGGGATCGAGGCGATCACCCAGCTCGGTGCGGCGAACGACTTCACGGTCACCGCCACCGAGGACGCGAGCGTCTTCTCCGACGAGGGGCTGGCCGACTACGAGGTCGTGGTCTTCCTGTCCACCACCGGCGACGTCCTGGACGAGGAGCAGCAGGCCGCGTTCGAGCGCTACATCCAGGGCGGTGGCGGCTACGCCGGCATCCACGCGGCGTCCGACACGGAGTACGACTGGCCGTGGTACGGCGACCTGGTGGGTGCCTACTTCAACTCCCACCCGGCCAACCAGGACGCCACCGTCAAGGTCGAGGACCAGGCCCACGCCTCCACGGCCCACCTGCCGCAGCGGTGGGAGCGGCACGACGAGTGGTACAACTTCCGCACCAACCCGCGCGACAAGGTGCACGTCCTCGCCTCCCTGGACGAGACCACGTACGACGCCGGGACGGGTGCGATGGGGGCCGAGCACCCGACCGCCTGGTGCCAGGTCTACGACGGCGGCAGGTCCTGGTACACCGGCGGCGGCCACACCGACGCCTCGTACGCCGAACCCGAGTTCCTCGAGCACCTGCTGGGCGGGCTGCAGACCGCGGCCGGGGTCGTCGACTCCGACTGCGCCGCGACCCAGAGCGCCAGCTACGAGATGGTGCCCCTCGACGAGGACACCGCGAACCCGATGATGCTGGACGTGGCCGACGACGGCACCGTCTTCTACGTCGAGCGGGACGGGCGGGTCCAGCTGATCGACCCGGAGTCGAACACCACCAGCACCGCGATGACGCTGCCGGTCACGCAGTCCAACGAGGACGGCCTCACCGGCGTCGTCCTCGACCCGGACTTCGCGACCAACGGGTGGGTCTACCTGTTCTGGTCGCCGGAGGACGTCGGTGACGACGGACCGCACAACCGCGTCTCCCGCTTCGACTACGACGCCGGCACCGGCACGATCGACCAGGCGTCCGAGGAGACCGTCCTGATCATCCCGACGCAGCGCCAGACGTGCTGCCACGCGGGCGGTGACATGGCCTTCGACGGCGACGGCAACCTGTACGTGGCCACCGGCGACAACACGAACCCGTTCGAGTCGCAGGGGTACGCACCGCTGGACGAGCGGTCGGGGCGGGCGAACTTCGACTCCCAGCGCACGTCGGCCAACAGCAACGACCTGCGCGGCAAGGTCCTGCGGATCACGCCGCAGGACGACGGCTCGTACACGATCCCGGACGGCAACCTGTTCGCGCCGGGTACCGAGGACACGCTGCCCGAGATCTACGCGATGGGCTTCCGCAACCCGTTCCGGATCGGCGTCGACCCGGCGACCGACAACGTGCTCGTGGCCGACTACGGCCCCGACGCCGGCGCGGCGAGCGCGGACCGCGGCCCGGCCGGGACCGTCGAGTGGAACGTCGTGAGCGAGCCGGGGTTCTACGGCTGGCCGTACTGCACGGGCGCGAACAACGCCTACCGTGCCTACGACTTCGCCACGGGCCAGTCGGGCGCGGCGTACGACTGCGCCGGCGGCGCCGTGAACGACTCGCCGAACAACACCGGCATCACGCAGCTGCCGCCCGCGGTGGAGGCCGAGGTCTGGTACGGCTACGGGACCAACCCGCTGTTCCCCGAGATCGGGGGCGGTGGCGCGCCGATGGGCGGCGCCGTCTACGACTACGACCCGGAGCTGGAGTCCGACACCAAGTGGCCGGCCTACTGGGACGGCAAGGCGCTGTTCGGCGAGTGGAACCAGGGCCGGATGTACTCGTTCCAGCTCGCGGGCGAGCAGCGGGACGACCTCGTGGACATCAACCGGGTCCTGCCCGGGGTCTTCGACCCGAGCGCCGGGTTCGACCGGCCGATGGACTTCGACTTCGGCCCCGACGGTGCGCTGTACGTCGTGGACTGGGGCTCCGGCTTCGGCGGCAACAACGACACCTCGGGCGTGTACCGGGTCGACTACGTGGAAGGCGACCCGGCGCCCATCGCCCGGGCGTCCGCCGACGTGACCAACGGTCTGGCGCCGCTGACCGTGCAGTTCTCCTCGGAGGGCACCCGGCACCCCGCCGGGGAGCCGCTCACCCTGCAGTGGACCTTCGGCGACGGCTCGGCGCCGAGCACCGAGGCCAACCCGACCCACACCTACACCGAGAACGGCCGCTACACCGCCCAGCTCGTCGCCACCGACCCGGCCGGGCAGACCGGCGTGGCGAACGTGACGATCGTGGTGGGCAACATCGCTCCCGAGGTGTCGATCACGTTCCCGGAGAACGGCGGGTTCTTCGAGTGGGGCGACCAGGTGCGCTACGAGATCGCGGTCGACGACCCCGACGGCGAGGTGAGCTGTGACGACGTCACGCTGTTCACGTCGCTCGGCCACGACTCCCACGCCCACCCGTTCGAGGAGCTGACCGGCTGCTCGGGTGTCATCCAGACCGCCCGGGACGAGGGCCACGGCATCGAGTCGAACATCTTCTGGGTGATCGAGGGCTTCTACACGGACGACGGCGGCGCCGCCGGCGCACCCCTGACGGCGACCGACCTGCAGGTGCTGCAGCCCAAGCTGGTCCAGTCGGAGTTCTTCACCGGCACGGGCCGCGTGGACGGCATCGGTGACGGCGCCGGCGACCCCGGCGTCCAGATCGAGCAGACGGGCGACTCCGCCGGCGGCGGCCAGAACATCGGCTTCATCGAGCCCGGCGACTACTGGGCGCACGAGCCGGTGAGCCTGGCCCAGGTCGACTCGATCTCCCTGCGCGCCGCCTCGGAGGGTGGTGGCGGCGAGGTGTCGCTGCGCTGGGACGCCCCGGACGGTCCGGAGATCGGCCGGATCACGGTGCCCGGCACCGGCGGCTGGCAGCAGTACGTCGACGTCGGGACCGAGCTGCACGACGTGCCCTCGGGCTCGGGCTCGCTGCACTTCGTCCTGCTGTCGGGCGGCATCAACGCCAACTGGATGGAGATCGAGGGGCGCGGCGTCACCGACAACCAGCGGCCGGAGGTGGAGCTCACGGTCGACCCGGTCGCGGGTGACGCCCCGCTCACGGTGACGGCGTCCGCCACGGCCACGGACCCCGACGGGACCGGGGACCTCACCTACGCCTGGGACGCCGGTCTCGGTGACGGGTTCGTCGACGGGACGCCGGCGTTCGAGCACACCTACGAGGAGCCGGGGACCTACCGCCTCCAGGTGCGGGTCACCGACGAGGGCGGCGCCTACGCCGTGGAGTACGTCATGGTGGAGGTCACCGGGACCGTCACTGAGCCCGCGCTGTGCCTGTCGGGGCGGTCGGACGACTTCCTCGGTGACGAGATCGACCCGGACCGCTGGACCGTGCTGGACCGCAACCAGGACCTGCGGGTCGCCGACGGGGTGCTCACCGTCCCGGCGACCGTCACGGACTTCTACGGGACGGGCAACTCCACCGTGCCGAACCTCGTGCTGCAGGACCTGCCGGACGGCCCGTTCACGGCGACGGCCAAGGTCACCGTCCCGGCCTACGCGCAGTACCAGCAGGCCGGACTGCTGATCTACGGCGACGCGGACAACTACGCCAAGATGGTGATCGAGGGGCGTTCGGCACCCGCCGACCCGGCCACGCGCATCTTCCAGTACATCCGTGAGGAGGCCGGCGTGCCGAACGAGGTCGGTGACTCCAACACCGCCGCCCTCGGACAGGCGTACCCGGACACGGTGTACGTGCGCCTGTCCAGCAGCGACGGCGTGGACCTGACGGCGGCGTACTCGGACGACGGCGTGGACTTCACGGCCATGCCGCAGACCAAGTCGCTGTCGGGCATCGACGACCCGCAGATCGGGCTCTTCGCGCTCGCGGGCAGCGGTTCGGCGGCGGAGGTCGTGGACGCGCAGTTCGACTGGTTCCACATCACCCCGGACGACACGGCCGAGGCCCCCGGGCCGGGGGACGAGTTCGACGGGGACGCGCTGGACGCCTGCCGCTGGGACGTCGTCCGCGACGACCCGACGGGTTACCGGGTGAGCGGTGGCGCGCTGGAGATCGACACGACCCCCACGGACATCTACACCGGCTCCAACACCGGCACGCCAAACATCGTCGTGCAGGACCTGCCGGAGGACGACTGGACGGTCGAGACGCTGGTCGACGGCTCGGACTTCGACCAGCAGTACCAGCAGGGCGGTCTCATCGTCTACGGCGACGACGACAACTACGTCAAGCTCGACCTCGTGACCGACAACGCGGTGGGCAGCCCCGTCGCGCAGCGCCTGGAGCTGCGCAGCGAGGTCGACGCGGTGGTGCAGGACCCGCAGCCGAACGTGAACGGTCTCACCTCGGGCACGTGGCACCTGCGGCTGTCGAAGGAGGGTCCGACCTTCACCGGCGCCTACAGCGCCGACGGTGAGGAGTGGACCGCGTTCGACGAGTCCGTGACCCACGACGGGCTGCAGGACGCCCGGGTGGGCCTGTACGCGCTCGGTGCCTCCCAGCAGTCGGTCGCCACGGCGTCGTTCGACCACTTCCGGGTGGTCGGCGCCGCCGAGCCGCTCGCGGTGAGCGGCACCGTGTCACCGGCCGAGCCGGACGGCCCGGACGGGCAGTGGCTCGGACCGGTCACGGTCACCGTGGCGGCCACGGGCGGTCCGGCCGGAGCCACGGTGTACCGGGAGGTCAACGTCGACGACGGCGGCTGGACCGAGTACACGGCGCCGGTGGAGGTCTCGGCCTCCGGCGCCCACACCGTCCAGGTGCGGGCGACGGCGGACGGCGACACGGTCGTCGGCGAGACGCTTCGGTTCACGATCGCCGCGCCCGCGGCCGAGGAGGCGACGCCGGCGGTCGAGATCGTCCAGCCGACGTGCTCCTACGACCGGTCGGGCAACGAGGTCGTCACCGGCGGCGCGCTGGTCACCGCTGAGGTGGAGGGTGTCCGGTCCTACGTCGTGCGGGAGTGGGTCGACGGCGCGGCGGGTGACGTCGTGACCGACCTGGGCGACCTCGCCCCGGGCAGGTACCGGGTCGCGGCCCGGCCGGCCGACGGGTACGTCCTCGTCGCGGAGGGGAACTGGAGGCTCAACGCCGGCGGGCTCGCCGTGCTCTTCGTGACGCTCGACGAGCCCGAGTGCCCCGACCCGAACACGCCGGACGTCGTGGTGAAGGCGGCGACGTGCGACGCCGGCGGGTCGATCGACCCGGTCGAGCTTCCCGGGGTGCGCAGCTACGTCGTGCACAACTGGGTCGACGGCAAGGCGGACGGCAAGCCGCGTGACCTGGCGAACCTGGCCCCGGGCGACTACCGCGTGATCGCCACGCCGGAACCTCGGACGAAGCTGACCGTCGCCGGGGACTGGCAGCTCAGCCCCTCCGGCAAGGCATTCGTCGTGGTGACGGTCGAGGACGGGTGCGCGACGAACCAGGGGGCCGTGTGAGGACGTTCCTGCGCCTCGGTACGGCGCTGGCGCTGGGGCTGGGGCTCGCCGTCGGGCCCCTCGCCGCGGCGCCGGCGTCGGCCCACGGGGGAAAGATCGACATCGAGCTCGGCACGGACGGCGCCGGCGGCATCTCCGCCGCACTCGTCTGGGCCGGCGACAAGCACCCGGTCGAGGAGTCGGCCGTGGTGGAGGTCCGGGCGGTCTCCGACGCCGGTGACGAGGTGGGCCCGATCACCCTGGTCTCGGCGTCCGAGGGCGTCGGCTGGTACCGCTCGGAACCCGCGGTGCTCGACGAGGGGCACTGGACGGTGACCGCCCGGGTCAAGGAGCCGGCCAAGGCGAAGGTCGAGACCGAGGTCGACGTGGTGGCCCCGCCCGCCGCTGAGGAGGCAGAGCCCGAGGAGGCAGAGCCCGGAGCCGAGGAGAGCAGCTCGCCGCCGGCCGAGAACACCACCGGGGCGGACGGGGCAGGCACGGCAGCACGGGCGGACGACGTCTCCACGGCGTCGAGCGGCCTGCCGGGCTGGGCCGGCTGGGTGCTGGGCGCGCTCGTCGTCGCGGGAGCGGCGACGGCCCTGCTCCGGCGCAGACGTACCCCGTGACCGAAGACCGAAGGGCACGACCGGCGACGCCGGATCGTCACGCACAGGAGGAAACCATGGCACGACCGATCACCCTCTTCACCGGCCAGTGGGCCGACCTGCCGCTCGAGGAGGTGGCACGCCTCGCGTCGGAGTGGGGGTACGACGGGCTGGAGCTCGCCTGCTGGGGCGACCACCTGGACCCGTGGCGGTGGGACGACGACGAGTACGTCGCCGGTCGCCTCGAGCTGCTGGAGCGGCACGGCCTCAAGGTGTGGGCGATCTCCAACCACCTCAAGGGCCAGGCCGTCTGCGACGACCCGATCGACCAGCGCCACCGCGACATCGTCTCCGACCGCGTCTGGGGCGACGGCGACCCCGAGGGCGTCCGGCAGCGCGCCGCGGAGGAGATGAAGAACACCGCGCGGCTGGCCGCGAAGCTCGGCGTCAAGACCGTCATCGGGTTCACCGGCTCCGCCATCTGGAAGTACGTGGCGATGTTCCCGCCGGTCTCCGACGCCGCGATCGAGGCCGGCTACCAGGACTTCGCCGACCGCTGGAACCCCATCCTCGACGTGTTCGACGAGGTGGGGGTCAAGTTCGCCCACGAGGTGCACCCCAGCGAGATCGCCTACGACTACTGGACCACCGTCCGCACGCTCGAGGCGATCGGCCACCGCGAGGCGTTCGGCCTCAACTGGGACCCCAGCCACATGGTGTGGCAGGACCTGGACCCGGTCAGCTTCCTCTGGGACTTCAAGGACCGGATCTACCACGTGGACTGCAAGGACACGAAGAAGCGCATGACGAACGGCCGCAACGGCCGCCTGTCGTCGCACCTGCCGTGGGCCGACCCGCGCCGCGGCTGGGACTTCGTCTCCACCGGGCACGGCGACGTCCCCTGGGAGGACGCGTTCCGGATGCTCAACACGATCGGCTACGACGGCCCGATCTCCGTGGAGTGGGAGGACGCCGGCATGGACCGCCTCGTCGGCGCCCCCGAGGCGCTCCAGTTCGTGCGCTCGCGCGCGTACGACGCGCCCGACGCGGCGTTCGACGCCGCGTTCTCGACGCGCTGACGCCGTTCACGCGCTGACGTCCTCGACCCGCTGACACACCGCTGACAGGGAGGTACGACCAGGAACGACGAGCACGACCCGGCGTCGCCGTACGGCGCCGGGGCAGCAAGGACCGGGTCCCGGACGAATGGGATGCGCACGAGACCCGGCCGGCGTGACCAACTCGACGAGGAGCTGCATCACGAATGAAGAGTATCGAGACACGCGCCCACGCGCGCCCAAAGAGAACGCTCGCGGCGCTCGCGGCCGCGGCGCTGGTCGGCACGGCGCTCGCGGCCTCGCCGACGGCGTTCGCGCACGACGGCCACGACACCACCGGCACCGCCGACGCGGCGGCCGCAGCCGACACCGACTGGGGCAACTACGAGAAGATCCTGCTCACCAAGGACGTCGGTGAGCCCATCGACATGGCGGTGCTGCCCGACCAGCGGGTGCTCCACACGGCCCGCAACGGCGACGTCCGGCTGACCGACCCGGCCACGGGCGTCACGCGGGTCGTCAACACCCTGGACGTGTACGCGAACTCGGAGGACGGCCTGCAGGGCATCGCCCTGGCGCCCGACTTCGCGCAGAGCAACCAGGTCTACCTCGTGTACGCGCCGCGCGACGCGGACGGCGACGGCGCGGCGGACACCCCGGCGGGCAACGCGCCCAACACGCTGCCGGCGGGCGAGGACGCGAGCTACTGGGACCAGTGGGTCGGCGTGAACCGCCTGGCCAGGTACACGTGGACGGGCGACGCGCTCGACCTCGACTCGGAGCAGGCGATCCTCGACATCGAGGTGCAGCGCGGCCAGTGCTGCCACGTCGGCGCCGACATCGACTTCGACGGCGAGGGCAACCTCTACCTGTCGACCGGCGACAACACCCCGGCCGGGACGCCGGGCGCCAACGGCTACGCCCCGAACAACGACGCCCCGAACATGAACCCGGGCTTCGACTCGCGGCGCGGGGCGGGCAACACGAACGACCTGCGGGGCAAGATCCTGCGGATCGACGTGAAGGACGAGATCCCCGCCGGCACGGCGCCGGGCGAGGGCAGCACCTACGACGTCCCCGCGGGCAACCTGTTCGCCCCCGGCACGGAGAACACCCGTCCGGAGATCTTCGTGATGGGCGTGCGCAACCCGTTCCGCATCGAGGTGGACCCGGAGACCAACTCCCTGACCTGGGGCGACTACGGGCCCGACGCCGGCGCCGCGAACGCGGACCGCGGGCCGATGGGCTACGTGGAGTGGAACGCCGTGGGCCTCGACGACCCGCACAACGCCGGCTGGCCGTACTGCCACGGACCGAACGCGGCGTACAACGAGTGGAATTTCGAGACGGCCACGCCGCGCGAGTTCTTCGACTGCGCCGCGCCCGTCAACAACTCCCGCTGGAACACGGGCCTGACCGACCTGCCCCCGTCGCGGGCGGCCACCCTCTACTACGGCGACGCGGCGGGCCAGCAGCCCCGGGACGAGCTCGTGAGCTTCGGCTCGGGCAGCGGCCAGGCGCCGATGGGCGGCCCGGTCTACCACTACGACGCCGACAGCACGGCGCCCGGGAAGTTCCCCGAGTACTGGGACGGCAAGGCGTTCTTCGGCGAGTTCTCCCAGGACTACTACGCCGCGTTCAGCGTGGACTGGTCCACTTTCGAGGTCGGCGAGATCGAGGACTTCTTCCCGAACTCGGCGCTCACCGCCGCGGGCATGCCGATCAACGACAACCCGATCGACCTCGAGTTCGGCCCGGACGGCTCGCTGTACGTCCTGGAGTACGGCGACGGGTTCTTCCGCCAGAACCCGGACTCCGGGCTCTACCGCATCGATCACGCCGAGGGGAACAAGGCGCCGCAGGCGCAGTTCACCTCCACGCCGGAGTCGTCCCCGTCCGCGCCCGTCGAGGTCGCCTTCGACGCGTCGGGCTCCAGCGACCCCGACGGCGACGCGCTCACCTACGAGTGGGACGTCGACGGCGACGGCACCTTCGACCTGACCGGCCCCGAGGTCACGCACACCTACACCGAGCTCGGCGTCTACACCGCGCGCCTGCGGGTCACCGACGGCAGCGGCAAGCGCACGCTCACCTCGACGTCGATCAGCGTCGGCAACGAGGCGCCCGAGGTCACCGTCGACTTCCCGGCCGACGGCGGCTTCTTCGACTGGGGCGACGACGTCGCCTTCCAGGTGACCACGAACGACACCGAGGACGGCACCGAGACCGCCTGCGAGCGGGTCGCCTGGTCGTACGGCCTCGGCCACGACGAGCACGCGCACCCCGAGGTGTCGGGCACCGGCTGCACCGGCGTCTTCCCGACCGACCCCAACTCCCCGGAGCACGGCGCGGGCGCGCACCTGTACGGCGCCGTCGTCATCACCTACACCGACAACGGGGCCAACGGCCTGCCGCCCGCCGCCGGCGAGGCGACGCTGCGCCTGAACCCCAAGCTGCAGCAGGCGGAGCACGCGACCCTCAAGGGCGTCGAGGTGGTCCAGGACGAGGCGGCCTCGGCCGGCGCGTACGTGGCCGGCCTCGGCAACAAGGACTCGCTCGCCCTGGAGCGCGTGAGCCTGTCCGGGATCGACAGCGTGACCGCGACGGTGCGCGGCAAGGGGCAGCTCCAGCTTCGCTGGGGCTCGCCCACGGCCAAGCCGTTCGCGACCGCGAAGGTGAACGCGCGCACGTGGAAGGACGTCAGCCTGTCGTTCCGCGACCGCGACCAGACGGGGACGCTCTACGTCACG
Organism: Promicromonospora sp. NPDC059942; assembly: GCF_042731755.1. Lineage (NCBI taxonomy): Bacteria > Bacillati > Actinomycetota > Actinomycetes > Micrococcales > Promicromonosporaceae > Promicromonospora > Promicromonospora sp. NPDC059942. Next base: position 2,975 of record NZ_JBHWLR010000006.1, on the reverse strand, counting down.
ACGACGGGCGGCACCCTCGACGTGGACGCACTGACGATGGTCGGCGAGGGCGTCGGGACGCCCCCGGCGGCCGCACAGAACTCGGCCGGCCCGTCCGGGGCCGCTCGGACCGAAGGAGAGCAGTGATGGAATCACGCACTGACGTCAACCGCAGGAACTTTCTGAGGCTGGCCGGCGGCACCGTGGCCGTGGGTGCGGCAACGCTGGCCGGTGCCGGTCTCGCGGGCAGCGCCGCCGCGGCGACGCTCGCCCCGGCCGCTCCCGCGGCAGCCGCCGCGGGCAAGGGCGGGGGCCGCGTGCTCGTGCCCGCGGGCCACATCGGCATCCAGCTGTACTCGATCAGGGACAAGGTCTCCTCGCTCGGCTTCCGCACCGTGTTCGAGCGGCTCGCCGACATGGGCTACGCCGAGGTCGAGTTCGCCGGCTACACGCAGGGCCAGGTCGGGGCGATCACGCCCCAGGAGATCCGTCAGCTGCTCGACGACAACGGCCTGAAGGCCGTGGGCTCCCACCGCGGGATCTCCGACTTCGCCAACAACATGGAGCTGGAGCTCGACATCGCCGAGACCCTCGGCATGGAGCACGTGGGCACCGCGCAGGCGCCCACCAGCAACCGCACGGTCGCCGGCTACCTCGCCGCCGCCGAGCAGTTCAACGGCTTCGGCGCGGCGGCACGTGCCCGCGGCCTGAAGTTCTACCAGCACAACCACGACGGGGAGTTCGGCTTCGCCACCGACAACCCCGACGTGCGGCTCTACGACGTCTTCTACGACAACACCGACCCGAGGAAGGTCTTCCTCGAGATGGACGTCTACTGGGCGTTCGTGGGGCAGCACCGCTACCCGGGCTTCGAGCCGGTGGACTACGTCAAGCGCAACCCGCACCGCTACCCGCTCCTGCACCTCAAGGACGGCGACGCCAACCCGGCCAACACCGGTGGGTACGACATCGTGGAGTTCGGCGCCGGCGACCTGCCGTACACCGAGTTCCTGTCGGCGCTCGCGGGCTCGGGCCAACGGCACGGCATCTGGGAGCAGGACAACGCCGCCTCGGTGGCCGCGCCTGGCTACCCGGTGGACTCGTTCGGCAACGCCGAGCGGTCGTACGTCGAGATCCGCTCGCTGCGGGCCAAGCGCTGCTGACCCGGCGCTCGCGGCAGGGTTCGCCGCGGGTTTCGCAGCAGGGTTCGCTGCGGGGTAGGTGAGGTGGGGGGGGGAGCGAAGGGAGGAGGGAAAAAACCTCCCTCCCGGGGGGACAGCCGGATTGCAAGATCTTCCCCCATCCGCCACCAACCCAAAGCTCTCCTGGCCCCCCCCCCCCCCCCCCCCTTTTCTTCCCACCCCCCTCCTCTTCCCCCAACTCCCACTCTCTTTTGGAAAACCC
>NZ_JBHWLR010000006.1:0-1582 GCF_042731755.1 Promicromonospora sp. NPDC059942 | reverse complement strand
GAGACCCGCTCGCTGTGGACCAAGTGCTGCTGACCCGGCGCTCGCGGCGGGGTTCCCCGCGGTTTTCACAGCGGGTTTCGTTGGGGGGGGGGGGGGGTGTGGCCGACGCCGGAGGGCGCCGGCCACACCTTTCTGCGCGCGGGCTACGCCTGGCTGACGGGCTCTGCCTGCGTGCGCAGCAGTACGAGGTCGTCGTGGTCCAGGTCGCCCACCCGCTTGGTGCGCCGTCCGACCACCTCGAAGCCGCTCTTGCGGTAGAAGGCCTGGGCGCGCTCGTTGCGCGCGTTGGTGCCGAGCCAGAACGGCAGGCCCGGGCCGAGCTCGGCCGCCGCGTCGACGGCGCCCCGCATGAGCGCGCCGGCCACCCCGCCGCCCAGCACGTCGGGGTGCACGTAGATCTTGGACAGCTCGACGTACGGCGCCTCGCGCCCGGTCGCCGAGCGGACGGCGTCGGCCTCGGCCGCGCCGTCGGGCGTCCCGAGCACGAGGAGCGCGTAGCCGAGCAGGCGCGTGCCGTCGTCGTGGACGAGCAGCGCGTGCCGGTCGCTGTCGGCCCAGCCACGGAAGTGCCCGGGGGTCAGCTTGTGCGCGATGTGGATGGCCATGTCGGACGTCGGTGTGCCCGGCGGGCAGGCCAGGGGAAAGGTGAGGGCGGCGAGCCACGCGGTCTCGGCCGCGTCGTCGACGCCCGCCCGGCGGACGGCGCCGGGGAGCGCGTCCGGTGCGGTGCGGCGTTCGGTCTGGTTCCCGGCGGACGACGCCGGTGAGTGCTCAGGTGTCACGACCCGAACGTAGTACGCGGGCCCCGTGCGCGGTCTCGAGGTGCGGCCGAGGCCCGGGGAGCGGAAAATGATCGTGGGGGAGCGGCAACGGACGGCACGTCGAGGTGCGCGGACCGGGGGCTTGCGCCTCAGGAGCGTGGCCCCGGTCACAAGCGTTGTCCGATGTTGGCTCATGAGTTGTTCAAATGCGCTCTGACCTGCGGAAACATGGTGTGCCGCAGGCCACTGCGGCCGAGTTGGCGCGTACGCGGGATCGTGTGTAATGTTCTCCAGGTCAGCCCGACGGGCAGACGGACACCGGGTAGGAAACGAACCGAGTGGCCGCGCCGGGGCTGAAACCCACATCGCAGGATCGAGGAACTTCGTGTTCCCCGGAATCGGGTGGGTCGCCATATTCGGCAAGCAGGTTGCAATTCCTTCCGGTTCGTAAGAACCGAAGCGAATTTGATCGGCCGAAAGAATCTGGTAAGTTTAAGGAACTGCCCCGGACAGGGAAGCGAACAAGAAGAGTCGCTAATCTGACGGTGTGCGTCGGTTGTTTGAGAACTCAACAGTGTGCTTGATAGTCAATGCCAATCATTTGACTCTCAGCGTTTCGGGTCGCATCGCCAGCATGGTGGTGTGGACAGTTGCGGTGGGGTCTTTTTTGGATCGGATTGAAACCAGTTTGGTTTTGGTCTGGCCAGTATCATTGTTCGCGCTCGCCCTTTGGGTGGGTGTGGATGTTTCTCTTTTACGGAGAGTTTGATCCTGGCTCAGGACGAACGCTGGTGGCGTGCTTAACACATGCAAGTCGAACG
>NZ_JBHWLR010000005.1:428445-451010 GCF_042731755.1 Promicromonospora sp. NPDC059942 | reverse complement strand
TTGGGCTCTAAACCCGGCCTTTTTCCGGCCCGAGGAATGGGTAGAAGCGCACATCCGCGCGGGGGCGCCGCGGCGCGCTGCGCCCGTCCGGGCACGCGAAAGACGCCGTCCGCCCGAGGGCGAACGGCGTCCGACGAAGTGGCTCAGAGAGCGGCGACCGACTTCGCGATGGCCGACTTGCGGTTCGCGGCCTGGTTCGCGTGGATGACGCCCTTGGCGACAGCCTTGTCGAGCTTGCGCGACGCGGTGGCAAGGGCGACCGTCGCGGTCTCCTTGTCGCCGGCTGCGACGGCCTCGCGCACCTTGCGCACGTGGGTCTTCAGCTCCGACTTGACGGACTTGTTGCGCAGACGAGCCTTCTCGTTCGTCTTGATGCGCTTCATCTGGGACTTGATGTTTGCCACGAGTGGACTTCCTGGTGTGTTCGCCTTGCGGCGAGCGGATAGGTCGTAGAGGGCGGTCGCAGGTCCGGGACTGGGGTGGGGACCCGTGGAGAGGAACTGCGACTGTGCCCGCCGACCTGGGCGGACACGCGACCTCCAAGGTTACCAGAGGGTCCGCCCTCTCGTGGGGCGGCACGGTGTGACACCGGCTACGGGCGCTACGCAGCGTAAAGGGTCTCTGACGAGCCCCCATAGAATCCGACTATGAGTACCAGGACACTTCGGGGCCGTTTCCAATGGACCGTGGTGGTCCCCGTCCTTGCCCTGGTGCTCCTCGTCGCGACGTGGAGCAACCACGAGCACCCGGTGATCCTCACGGCGATCGGCGCCGCGCTGGTCGGCGCCGTCCTCGCCGCGGTGCACCACGCGGAGGTGATCGCCCACAAGGTCGGCGAACCCTTCGGCTCCCTCATCCTCGCGGTCGCGGTGACCGTGATCGAGGTCGGGCTGATCCTCATGCTGATGAGCGGCGGCAGCGACTCGGCGAGCACGTACGCCCGGGACACCGTCTTCGCCGCCGTGATGATCACCTTCAACGGCATCGTCGGCCTGTCCCTGCTGGTGGGGGCGAGCAAGCACCACCTGGTCAGCTTCAACGCCTCGGGCACCGGGTCCGCGCTGGCCACGGTGGTGGCGCTGGCCTCGGTCACCCTGGTCCTGCCGAGCTTCACGACGTCGGCCGAGGGCGGGGCCTACACCGCGTTCCAGCTCGGCTTCGCCGCGGTGGCGTCCCTGCTGCTGTACGGGGCGTTCGTGTTCACGCAGACGGTGCGGCACCGCGACTTCTTCCTGCCCGTCACCAGCGACAAGTACGGCCGGGTGACCGGCCTGCTCGACGAGGACGGCGACGACCACGCCGACCCGCCGCCCGCCAAGGAGGCGTGGTTCAGCGTCGCGCTGCTGATGATCGCGCTGGTCTCGGTGGTCTTCCTGGCCAAGATGCTCTCGCCCACGATCGAGCACGGGGTCGAGGCCGCGGGCCTGCCCTACACCGTCGTCGGCGTGGTGATCGCGCTGCTCGTGCTCGCGCCCGAGTCGATCGCCGCCGTCCGCAACGCCCTGCGCAACCGGGTGCAGACCAGCCTCAACCTCGCCTACGGCTCCGCCATGGCGTCGATCGGCCTGACCATCCCGACCATCGCCGTCGCGATGATCTGGATGGACGGGCCGCTCACGCTCGGCCTCGAACCGACCCAGATGGTGCTGCTCGCCGTCTCGGTGGTGGTGGCGATGCTGAGCATCACCCCGGGCCGGGCCAAGACCCTCCAGGGCGTGGTGCACCTGGTGCTGCTCGCCGCGTTCCTCGTGGTGTCGGTCCAGCCGTAAGGGTCCAGCGGCAGGTCCAAGCCGTCAGAGCGCGCCCGTGACCTTGTCGAAGATCGCGCGGTCCAGGATCGCGCCCTCGCGGCGGACGGCGTCCGGGTGGATGCGGATCACGCGGTTGAGGCGGACCTCGGACGGGCGGCCGGAGCTGTCCCAGGCGCCGGTGCCGATGTCCATCCAGCGACGGCCGGCGCGGGCCTCCTGCTCGGCGTCCCGGTCGTGGTCCTGGCTGGTGAGCTGCAGCGCGAGGAGCCAGGGCCCGTCGTTGCCCACGATCAGCACCGGCCGGTCCTTGCCCTGGCTGTGATCTTCCTCATACGGAACCCACGACCACACGACCTCGCCCGGGTCGGGCTCGCCGTCCAGCTCCGGGCGGTAGACCGGCTTGACCTTGCCCTCGAAGTCGCCGGGGTAGCCGTCGGTCTCGGGCAGGTCGCGCCCCGACGGCCGAGGGGCCCGCGGCGTCGGCCGGTCGCCCGAGGGCCGGGAGCCGGCGGGCCGGTCGCCGCCCGAGCGGCTGTCGTTCTGGTCGCCGAGGGCACGGGCCACGGCCTCGACGACGTCGCCGAGCAGCTTGATCCACGGGTTCTGGTTCACGCAGGGCAGGGTAGCCCGACGCCGGCTCGCGGGCAGGCGGGCCGACGCCGGACGGCGCGCCGCCCCGGTCCCGGCCCGACCCGGGCGACAAGTCAGGTCAGGTCGAGCGCCCGGTCCATGTACTTCACGACGTCGTTGAACATGGCCTCGGCGAGCACGTCGCCCTCGCGGCGCACGTCGTCGGGGTCGACCCGGATGACGCGGTTGATCCGCACCTCCGACTCGCGTCCCGAGGCGTCCCAGCGGCCGGTGCCGACATCCATCCAGATGCGGCCGGCGCGCGCCTCCTGCAGCAGGTCGCGGTCGTGGTCCTGGCTGGTGAGCTGGAGGCCCAGCAGCCAGGGCCCGTCCTTGCCCACGAGCAGCACCGGCCGGTCCTTGCCCTGGCTGTGGTCCTCCTCGAAGGGCACCCAGGTCCAGACCACCTCGCCCGGGTCCGGCTCGCCGTCGAGCTGGGGGTGGTAGATCGGGTGCACCTCCCCCTCGAAGTCGCCGGGGTAGCTGTTCTCTGATGCGAAGGTCACGCCTGGAACCGTACCGGAACGGGTGAAGTGCGCATCCGAGACTTACCAGGCGCAGGGGCCGACCAGGCGCAGGCCTACCCCGCGCACGCCCGCGCGAACTCCGCCAGCTCCGCCGCCATCGGCTCCGGCTCCCAGCTGTGCATGGCGCCCGGCATCTCCTTCTCGGTGCCCTTGGGCACCTGCGCCACGATGCTCGCCGCGGCCACGGGCATCTCCGGGAACGTCTGCGTCCCGTACATCGCCAGCACCGGGACCGCGACGTCGAGCGTGCCGTCCTCCAGCGCGTGCTGCGCCCACGCGAGCGACTGGGCGTCGGCCCGGTAGGCGGCGACGGTGCTCGCCAGCACGGGCCAGTCCGGGGAGGCCTCCATCCCCGCGAGCCACTCGGGCGGCATGTCCTTCATGTAGTGCCGCATGGCGTTCTCGGTGTCGCCCGCGTCGAGCAGGCGCTCGATCTCGTCGGCCCACGCCCGCGTGGTCGCGGCGGGGTCGCCCAGCGGTGCCTCCCAGAGGGCGAGGCCGGTGACGGGCAGCCCCGCGACGGCGGCCCGCAGGCTGACCGAGCAGCCCGACGAGTGCCCGACCAGCACGGCGGAACCGCCCGCGACCTCGATCATCGCGGCGACGGCCGCCAGCTCGCGGTCCAGGTCGAGGCGGCCCTCGGCGGGGCTCTCCCCGCGGCCGAGCCGGTCGAAGGTGACGGTGGTGAGGCCGGCGTCGGCGGCCCGCCGGGCGGTCTCGGCGGTGATCGGGTCGTCGGCGCGGTCCGGACCGGCGCCCGTCACGAAGACGAGGGCCGGGCCGGTGCCGCGCAGGTCGTAGGCGACGCGGTCGCCCTGGCTGGTGGTCGCGTAGTCGGTCATGTCCCGTCCGACGACGGCGGCGCGCGGAACTCATCGGTGGGACGAAAAGCGCTGGCCCGGCGGTCCGCGCCGGTGCCACGGTGTGGCCCATGCGCCTCCACGACGACGAGATCGTCTCCACGCCGGACCTCGTGCACCGGCTGGTCTCGGCCCAGCTCCCGCAGTGGTCCGGCCTGCCCGTGCGGCCGGGACCGGCCGGTGGCACCGACCACCACCTGTTCCGGCTCGGTGACGAGCTGCTGGTCCGGATGCCCAAGATCGCCTGGGCCCAGGACCAGGCCGTCGCCGACGCGCGCTGGCTCCCGCACCTCGCCGCCCACCTCCCGGTGGAGCTCCCCGTGCCCGTGGCGGTGGGGGAGCCCGGCGAGGGGTTCCCGTTCCGCTGGTCGGTGGTGCCCTGGCTGGTGGGCGAACCGCCCGCCCCCGGGAGCCTCGGCGCCGACGGCGTCCGCGACCTGGGCGAGCTCGTCGCCGCCCTGCGCACGGTGCCCGCGGACGGCGGGCCGGTCAAGGAGGGCACGTCGCGGGGCGTCCCGCTGGCCCGCCTGGACGACGACGTCCGCGCGGCGATCGCCGCCTCCGGCACCCGGGTCGACGGCCCTGCCGTGACCAAGGTCTGGGAGCGGGCGCTCGACGCCCGCCCGGCGGGGGAACCGAGCTGGCTGCACGGCGACCTGCTGCCCGGCAACCTGCTGGCGCGGGACGGGCGGCTGACCGGCGTCATCGACTGGGGTGCGGCGGGCGTGGGCGACCCGGCCGCCGACCTGATCCCGGCGTGGGGCCTGCCCCTGGCGGACGGCGACCGCGCGGACTTCCGGGCCTCGGCCACGGACGGTCTCGCCGACCCCGACGACGCCTGGGAGCGCGGGCGCGGCTGGATGCTGGTGCAGGCGGTCATCGCGCTGCCGTACTACTGGGACCGCTGGCCGGCCTTCGCCCGGGCCGGCCAGGCCAGGATCGCCACGGTGCTCGCGGGCTGACGCCGCCCGCCGACGCCACCGCCGGCGGGCGCCGCCTCGCCGCCCGCTACGGCACGATCGGCTGCGCCAGCGCCGCCTCCAGGTCGCCGCGGTCACCCGTGACGGTGAGCCCTGCCTCGTCCGGCGTCAGCCGGCGCCACAGCGTCAGGGCGAGCGCCTCGGCCGGCCCGGCCACGACGACGTCGGGCGCCACCTCGTCCGCGCGCTCGCCCGGGGCGCCGAGCACCCAGGTGGGCGCGCCGGCGAGGTCGGTCGCCACGAGCACCACCGGGAAGCGGAGCGGCTCCATGCGGCCCAGGCCCACCTGCCGGGGCTGGAGCACCGTGACCACCTCGTCGACCGTGTCGGCCCACACCTCCGGCGCCGCCCCGACGAGGCCCGCCGTGGCCGCGCCCGCGGAGGCGGCCAGCAGGTCGTGCAGGTGCACCAGCGTCTCGTGGGTCTGCCGGCGGTGCCAGAACCGCACCGGGCCGGGGCCCAGGGGCGCGGGGTGGGTCAGGACCCGGCAGTCGGCCTCGGGGTCGAGCTCGGACAGCGCCTCGCGCAGCAAGGCGGCCTGCGCGGCGTAGTGCGGCGCCAGGTCGAACGGCCCCTCGCCCAGCGCCGCGCCCTTGACCCCGCGGGCGTTGCCCGCGGCCCAGTGGTGCACGTCCGAGATGTGCTCCACGAGCTCGCGCACGGTCCAGTCGCCGCAGGCGGGGATCCGCGCGTCGGCGTCGGCGGAGGGAATCGCGGCCAGGAAGTCGTCCTGGAACCGGGCCAGCAGGGCCAGGTGGTCGAGCGTCATGGGCCGAAACGTACCGCGCCCCACCGACACCGGATCCCCCCGGTGCGCGGAGCGGGACAGCGCTCCGGATGACGACTTCCGCGAGCCGTGGAACCGTGGACCCAGCTCCGACGTTCTCCACGCGATGCGCGCCGCGCATCCGGCCCGAGGCCCTCGGTCCGAGACACAACCGCACGACCACCAGTGAAGGATCATGGACCCCGACAGTCATAGTCCCGGCCCGAACGCACGTCTCCGCACCGCCGAGGGGAGGTGGATGCGTTGACCTGGGTGATCTCCCTCCTGCTGGGGGTCGTGGTGATCCTGGTGATCACCGCCGTGACGGGGTACTTCGTCGCGCAGGAGTTCGCGTACATGGCGGTCGACCGCGCGCGGCTCGCCGCGCGCTCCGAGGCCGGCGACGCCGGGGCGCGGCGCGCGCTCGGTGTGACCCGGCGCACCAGCTTCATGCTGTCCGGCGCGCAGCTCGGCATCACGGTGACCGGCCTGCTGGTCGGCTACGTCGCCGAACCGCTCGTCGGCGAGGCGCTGGGCGAGGCCCTCGGCGGCGTCGGCGTGCCGGTCGGCACGGGCGTCGCCATCGGCACCGTCCTCGCGCTCCTGTTCTCGACGCTCGTCCAGATGCTGTTCGGCGAGCTCGTGCCCAAGAACCTGGCGATCGCGCGGGCGGAGCCGGTCGCGTTGTGGCTGGCCCGGTCCACGACGATCTACCTCGCCGTCTTCGGCTGGCTCATCAAGGTGTTCGACGCCGCCTCCAACGCGCTCCTGCGCCTGCTGCGCATCGAGCCCGTGCACGACGTCGAGCACTCGGCGACGGCCCGCGACCTGGAGCACATCGTCGCGGACTCGCGCGCCAGCGGCGACCTGCCCGGCGACCTGTCGGTGCTGCTGGACCGCATCCTGGACTTCCCGCGCCAGGACGTGGAGCACGCCATGATCCCGCGCGCCCGCGTGGGCGTGGTGCACAGCAAGGACACGCTCGCGCAGGTGCGCGAGCTGATGGCGGCGGGCCACTCCCGCTACCCGGTGGTGGACGACGACGGCGAGGTCACCGGCGTCGTGCACCTGACCGACCTGCTGGCGGCGGCGCCGGAGGCGACGACCGTCGCCGACCTGCTGCGCCCCGCGCTCGTGCTGCCCACGTCCATGGCGCTGCCCGACGCCCTGCGGGAGCTGTCGGCCACGCGCAACCAGATGGCGTGCGTCGTGGACGAGTACGGCGGCTTCGCCGGCGTGCTCACCGTCGAGGACCTCGCCGAGGAGCTCGTCGGCGAGATCACCGACGAGCACGACGACGAGATCGACCCCGTGACCGCGGCGTCGGACGGCGTCTGGGTCATGGCCGGCGACGTCCACCTCGACGAGGTGGAGCGCGCCGTCGAGCGCGACCTGCCGGAGGGCGACCACGAGACGATCGCGGGACTCGCCATCGCCGTGCACGGCTCGCTGCCCGCGGCGGGCGACGTCGTCGACGTCGTGCTGCCCGTCGACCCCGCCACCCTCGTGGCCGCGGACCCGCCACCGCCCGAGGTGCTCCGCATCGAGGTGCTGGACGTGGAGCGGCACGTGCCGTCCCACGTCCGGGTCACCGTCGTCGAGGCGCCCCCTGAGGACGAGGCGGAGACCCCCGCCGGCCACCACGCAGGTTCCGCGAACGAGGAGACCCGATGAGCAACCCCTGGGTCGTCCTCGCCGCGACCGTCCTGATCATCGCGCTGAGCGCGTTCTTCGTGGCCGTGGAGTTCGCGCTCCTGGCCGCCAAGCGGCACCGCCTGGAGGACGCCGCGCCCACCAGCCGGTCCGCGCGGGCGGCGCTGCGCAGCTCCAGCGAACTGACCGTGCTGCTGGCCGGCTCGCAGCTCGGCATCACGGTGTGCACCCTGGCGCTCGGCGCCATCACCAAGCCGGCCGTGCACCACTGGCTCACGCCGGTGTTCGAGACGTGGGGCGCGCCCTACTGGGCCGCCGACGTCGCGGGCTTCGTGCTCGCCCTGATCATCGTCACGTTCCTGCACCTCGTGGTGGGGGAGATGGCGCCCAAGTCGTGGGCCATCGCGCACCCCGAGGCCAGCGCGACGATGCTGGCGCTGCCGATGCGGGCGTTCATGGTCGTGACCCGGCCGGTGCTCGTGGCGCTCAACGGCGCCGCGAACTGGTGCCTGCGGCGCGTGGGCGTCGAGCCGGCCGACCAGGTCGCCTCCGGGCAGGGTCCGGAGGACCTGCGGCACCTCGTCGAGCACTCCGTCAGCGTGGGTGCGCTCGACCTGGCCTACTCGACCCAGCTCTCGGGCGCGCTCGACCTGCGCCGCCTGACGGTCGAGGACCTGCTGGCCGACCACGCGGCGCCGTCCGCCGTGGGGCACCACGCCACCGCCGCGCAGGTGCAGGAAGCGTCCCGCGCCTCCGGCCACCTGCGCATCCTGGTGCAGGGTGAGGGCGGGCGCCCGGAGGGCGTGGTCCACGTCCGGGACACGCTCCTGCTGGCCGACGACGCGCCCGTCACGGACGTGACCCGGCCCGTCTTCGAGCTGGCCGCGGACGTGCCGCTGCACACCGCGCTGACGAGCATGCGCGAGACGGGCAACCACCTCGCCGTCGTGCCGCGGTCGGACGCCGACGGGCCGGACGGGCCCGCGGCGGACTTCGGCGTGGTGACCCTCGCCGACGTGCTGCGGCGCCTGCTGCCGCGCACGACGGCGGGCCAGCCCGTCTGACCGGGCGGGCCTGCCGCACAGGCAGGTCCGCCTGCTAGGCCGGCGCGGTGCCGGTGGCTCAGTCGTCCAGCACCGCGTCGACCTCGCGCAGGAACGCGGGCAGGTCGCCGGGTGTGCGGGACGTGACGAGCGGGAACCCGGCGCCGTCGTCCCGCACCGCCTCCTGGTCCACCCAGGTGCCACCCGCGTTGCGGACGTCGGTGGCCAGGGACGGGTAGCTGGTGAGCGTGGCGCCCTTGAGGCGGTCGGCCTCCACGAGGGCCCACGGGCCGTGGCAGATCGCCGCGACCGGCCGGCCCGAGGAGGCGAACGCCTCGACAGCGGCTACGGCCTCAGGCCGCTGCCGCAGGTTGTCGGCGTTGAGCGTGCCGCCCGGTACGAGCAGCAGGTCGAAACCCGCGGTGTCGACGGCGTCGATCGTGGTGTCCGGCCGGACCGTCTCGCCGGGTTTCTCGTCGCTCACCAGGGTGCGGATGTCGCCGGGCTCCGCCGCCGCCACGGTCACCACCGCCCCGTGGTCGCGCAGGTGCCGCACGGGCACCAGCAGCTCGTCCTGCTCGACGCCGTAGTTGGTCACGATGGCCAGAACCTGCTTGCCGGTCAGGTGCGTCATGGTTCTCCTCTGTCGATCGTGTCGCTGTCCCGCGACCGTAAGCACGACCGCATCCCGCTCGCACGGGACGTGGGAGAATGGCAGCTGGCCCCCGCCCATCCCGGCCACGATCCTGACGACACCACCCTGACGACGGAGCGAGAACGCTTTGCCCATCCCCGGTCCTGCGCTCACGGCGCGCATCCAGCCGAATGCCACGGCGCCCGAGCTGATCCGCAACTTCTGCATCATCGCGCACATCGACCACGGCAAGTCGACCCTTGCCGACCGCATGCTCCAGCTCACGGGTGTCGTCGACGCGCGCGCGATGCGCGCCCAGTACCTGGACCGGATGGACATCGAGCGCGAGCGCGGCATCACCATCAAGTCGCAGGCCGTGCGCATGCCGTGGGAGCTCGACGGCACCCCGCACGCCCTCAACATGATCGACACGCCCGGCCACGTCGACTTCACCTACGAGGTCTCCCGGTCGCTGGCCGCGTGCGAGGGCGCCGTGCTGCTGGTCGACGCCGCGCAGGGCATCGAGGCGCAGACCCTGGCCAACCTGTACCTGGCCATGGAGAACGAGCTCGAGATCATCCCCGTCCTGAACAAGATCGACCTGCCGGCGGCCCAGCCGGAGAAGTACGCCGAGGAGCTGGCGAACCTCGTGGGCTCCGACCCGGAGGACGTGCTCAAGGTCAGCGGCAAGACGGGCGTGGGCGTCGAGGCCCTGCTCGACCGCATCGTGCAGCGGGTCCCGGCCCCGGTCGGCGACCCGGACGCCCCGGCGCGCGCCATGATCTTCGACTCCGTCTACGACACCTACCGCGGCGTCGTCACCTACGTACGGGTGGTCGACGGCGACCTGAACCCGCGCGAGAAGATCGCCATGATGTCGACGAAGGCCACGCACGAGCTGCTGGAGATCGGCGTCAGCGCGCCCGAGCCGCACCCGACCAAGGGTCTCGGCGTGGGCGAGGTGGGCTACCTGATCACCGGCGTGAAGGACGTGCGCCAGTCCAAGGTGGGCGACACCGTGACCAACGCGGCCAAGCCCGCCACCGACGCGCTCGGCGGCTACAGCGACCCCAAGCCGATGGTCTTCTCGGGCCTGTACCCGATCGACGGCTCGGACTACCCGGTGCTGCGCGACGCCCTGGACAAGCTCAAGCTCAACGACGCCGCGCTCAACTACGAGCCCGAGACGTCGGTGGCCCTCGGCTTCGGCTTCCGCGTGGGCTTCCTCGGCCTGCTGCACCTGGAGATCGTGCGCGAGCGCCTGGAGCGCGAGTTCAACCTGGACCTCATCTCCACCGCTCCGAACGTCGTCTACGACGTGACGCTGGAGGACAACACCCAGGTCGAGGTGACCAACCCGTCGGAGTTCCCCGGGGGCAAGATCAAGGAGGTCCGTGAGCCCGTCGTCAAGGCCACGATCCTCACCCCGGCCGAGTTCGTGGGCGCCGTCATGGAGCTCTCGCAGTCCAAGCGCGGCGACCTGCAGGGCATGGACTACCTGTCCGAGGACCGCGTCGAGATGCGCTACCACCTGCCGCTCGCCGAGATCGTCTTCGACTTCTTCGACCAGCTCAAGTCCAAGACCCGCGGCTACGCGTCGCTGGACTACGACACGTCCGGCGACCAGGTGGCCGACCTCGTGAAGGTCGACATCCTGCTGCAGGGCGAGCAGGTCGACGCGTTCAGCGCCATCGTGCACCGGGACAAGGCGTACTCCTACGGCGTCATGATGACGGCGAAGCTCAAGGAGCTCATCCCGCGCCAGCAGTTCGAGGTGCCCATCCAGGCGGCGATCGGCGCGCGCGTCATCGCCCGCGAGACGATCCGCGCCATGCGCAAGGACGTGCTCGCCAAGTGCTACGGCGGTGACATCAGCCGGAAGCGCAAGCTGCTGGAGAAGCAGAAGGAGGGCAAGAAGCGCATGAAGAACATCGGCTCCGTCGAGGTGCCGAAGGACGCGTTCATCGCCGCGCTCTCCTCGGACTCGGACGGCCCCAAGGACAAGAAGAAGTAGGTGCCCGCTCTTCCTCCCGGCATCCCCGTGCCCGACGACGGCGGGCTGCCCGCCTGGGCGCGCCCGTCGGGCCCGGTCGCCACCGCCCAGCCGTTCGGCGTGTACGTGCACGTCCCGTTCTGCACGGTGCGCTGCGGGTACTGCGACTTCAACACCTACACGGCGTCCGAGCTGGGCGGCGGCGCCAACCAGGCGGCCTACGCGACCACCGCGCTGCGTGAGGTCTCCCTCGCGCGGCAGGTCCTGTCCGACGCCGGACGGTCGCCCGCCGCGGTCTCGACCGTCTTCTTCGGCGGCGGCACCCCGACGATGCTGCCCGCCGAGGACCTGGCCCGCGTGCTGACCGGCATCCGGGAGGCGTGGGGCCTGGCGGACGGCGTCGAGGTCACCACCGAGGCCAACCCGGACTCCGTCACGCCCGAGTCCCTGCGCGTGCTGGCCGATGCCGGGTTCACCCGGGTCTCGTTCGGCATGCAGTCCGCGGTGCCGCACGTGCTCGCGACCCTGGAGCGCACGCACGACCCGCTGCGCATCCCCGACGTCGTCCGCTGGGCGCGGGACGCGGGCCTGGACGTGTCGCTGGACCTCATCTACGGCACGCCGGGCGAGTCCCTGGACGACTGGCGCACCAGCGTCGAGGCGGCGCTGGCCACCGGCGTCGACCACGTGTCCGCCTACGCGCTGGTGGTCGAGCCGGGCACGAAGATGGCGGCACAGGTGCGCCGTGGCGAGGTGACGCTGCCCGACGAGGACGACCAGGCCGCCAAGTACGAGCTGGCCGACGACCTGCTCACCGCGGCTGGCCTGCGCTGGTACGAGGTGTCCAACTGGTCGCGCCCCGGGCACGAGTGCCGGCACAACGTGGGCTACTGGCGGGGCGACGACTGGTGGGGCGTGGGCCCCGGCGCGCACAGCTACGTGTCGGCGCCGGACCCGGCGTCCGACGCCGCTGTGGGCGACACGACGGACGGCGACGAGCCGCCCGCCGGCGTCCGCTGGTGGAACGTGAAGCACCCCCGCGCCTACGCGACGCGGCTGGAGGCCGGGCACAGCCCGGGCGCCGGGCGCGAGCTGCTCACCCGCGAGGAGGCGCACCTGGAGCGCGTCATGCTCGGCGTGCGGCTGCGCGAGGGGCTCGACCTCGGCGTGCTCTCGGCGCAGGGGCGTACCGCGGTGGCGGGCCTCGTGGCCCGCGGCCTGCTCGACGGCCACGCCGCTCTCGGGGTCGGCGCGGCCGGGTCCGGGACGCCGGGCGGCAGCCCCGGCGCGGGCACCGCGCGCGCCGTCCTGACGCGCCGTGGGCGCCTGCTGGCCGACGCCGTCGTGCGGGACCTGACCGCCTGATCCGCGCCCCTTTTCTTCACGCAAAAGGTCCTTTTCGTTTGTTTGCACGGTGGGCGAAACCGTCGATATCTTGTGCTGTTCATACCGTTACGAGGCGGCTCGGTCCCGCCTGACAAGGGGCACGCGCATGAGCAACACCTACGGTGGCTGGAACCCGCAGGATCCCTCCTCCGGACAGCGTCCGGACCCCCGGCCGCAGGGCGGCCAACCACCGCAGCAGCCCGACCCGTACGGCCCGCGCGACCCGTACGGCCGCCCCGCCAACCCGTACGGCCGGCCGGACTACCAGCCCCCGCAGTACCCGCACGGCGGCTTCCAGCAGCAGTACCAGGCGCCGCAGCAGCAGGTCCCGGCCTACGCGCCGGTCCAGGAGCCGGAGCCGAGCCCCGACGAGGTGCCCCCGACGATCGGCGGCGCGTGGCGCTGGGCCTGGGGCGCGTTCGGCGCGAGCTGGGGCATCTGGGTGCTGATGAGCCTCGCCCTCGGTGTCGCGCAGGTCGCGGTCGTCCTCCTGTTCAGCCCGTCCACCATGGACGCCCTGTCGAGCTCCACCGACCCGGTGGCGCTCGACGCCGCACTGGCCGCCGGGCAGTCGTTCGAGGCCAAGGCGCTGGGCGCGGCGGGCACCGCGATCAGCTTCCTGCTGCAGGCTCTCCTGTACGCGGGCGCGCTCGCCGCCACCCGGACCCGCAAGGTCCGGTTCCGGGACTTCTTCCTGCTGCGCGGCTTCGGCGGCCTGGTCGCGTACGCACTCCTCGCGGGGGTGATCGGGTTCGTCAGCACCGTCGTCCCGGTGGTGGGCGGCCTGGTCCAGCTCGTCTGCACGCTCCTCCTGCTCCCGGTGCCCTTCCTGCTGCTCAACGGCGTGGGCTTCGGCCGGGCGCTCGGCCGCGGCGTCGGGCTGGTGCTGTCCCATCTCGGCGCCGCGCTCGCGTTCTTCGGGATCTTCGCCGGCCTGGCCGTCGCGTCGGTCGTCACGTGCGGGACCGGCCTCGTGGTGGTCGCGCCGGCGATGCTGCTGATGGGGGCCTACCTCGTCCAGCGGTGGACCAGGGAGCCGGTCCGGTCCTGACCTGCGGGTAACAACTCCGCGGTTGCACATGCGGAATTGCGGAGAAAAGGTGAAGGTGGCTTCGGATCACTGAACAGTGAAAAGGGGACACACATGACCGAGAACACTCCGCAGAACCCGTACGAGCCGGGAGCCGGCGGCCCGACGCCGCCGCAGAACCCGGCCGGCGGTCCGGCACAGCCGGGCGGGCCCGCGCAGCCGCCGCCTTACGGCGCCGGCGAGCAGTCGCCCTACGGCGCCGGTCAGCAGTCGCCGTACGGCGGCGCCACCCAGCCTCCGCCCTACGGCGGGGCGGGTCAGCCGCCGGCCTACGGGGGTCAGGGCGCGCCCTACGGCACGCAGTCGGCCGCGCCGTTCGCCGTCGGCGAGGCACTGAGCTTCGGGTGGAGCCGGTTCACGGGGAACTGGCTCTTCTGGGTGCTCTTCGTCCTGCTCTCGTTCGCCGTGGGCGCCATCTTCAACGCCGGCTCGTTCGGCGACTACCAGGAGATCAACCAGGCCGCGATGCGCGGCGACATCAGCTCGTCCACGGCGACCGGGGTGTCGTTCGGCGGTTCGCTGCTCGGGCTGATCGGTGGAATCATCAACTCGATCCTCGGCGCCCTCGGGATCAACGCGGCCCTGCGTGAGGTCTCCGGCGAGAAGGCGACCTGGGGCACGCTCTTCAAGGTCAACAGCTACCCGATGATCATCCTGGCGGCGCTCCTGCTGCTGGTCGCCGGCTTCGTGGGCCTGCTGCTGTGCGGCCTGGGCCTCATCGCCCTGGCGATCTTCGCGCCGTTCACCTACCACAACGTGGTTGACCGCAACCTCAACGCGTGGGACGCGCTGACCGGCTCGTTCCGCCTGGTGGGGCAGAACTTCGGCTCGGTGTTCCTGCTGGAGCTCGCGCTCCTGGGCATCAACATCGTGGGCGCGCTGGTGTGCGGGCTCGGCCTGTTCGTCACGATCCCGCTGTCGCTGCTGGCGCTGGCCTTCGCGTTCCGCCGCCTCACCGGCGGACCGGTCGCCAGCGGTCCGGCGACGGCAAGCCCGGGCACGATGGGTCCCGCCGTCGCCTGAGCCGCCCGACTGATCGCCGAGTCAGCATGCTGGTCGCGGACCAGCATGCTGACTCGGCGCACGTCGGCTACTTGATGAAGCGGATGTTCACCGGGTAGCGGTAGGGCGCGCCCTTTCCGTTCTCGACGGCAGCCAGGATCTGGAACACGACCGCGGCGATGAGCACGATGTACAGGATCGTGCCGAGGCCGAACGTGACCGCGGCGATGATCGCGAGCGCCACGTTCGCGATGATCACGGTGATCGTGAAGTTCAGCGACTCCTTCGCCTCCTGCTCCACGAACCGGCTGCGGTCCTTGAAGACCAGCCAGATCACCAGCGGCGGCACGAACGAGAAGATGATGGCGCCGACCTGGGCGAAGACCGTCCACATGCGCTCGTCCGACGGGGTGAGCGGCTGGGGCTGGTACGGCGCGCCGGGGCCGTAGCCGGGGCTGTACGCCGGACCCGCCGCCGGCGGACCCTGGTAGGGCGACTGTGGCTGGGGCGTCCCGTAGGCCGGGGCGTCCTGCGGCTGCTGAGGTGCGGGGCCGGGCTGCTGCGGCGCCGGGCCGGGCTGCTGAGGAGTCTGCGGCTCCTGCGGGTTTTCGGACATATGACCAACCGTAGAGGCTGCGCCTTACGAGAGGGTCACGAAATCGATAAGTTCTTCGACCCTGCCGAGCAGCGCCGGGTCGAGGTCCCGGAAGTCGCGCACGGTGCCGAGGATCCGCTGCCAGCCGCGGGCGACGTCCGCCTGCGTCTGCGCAGGCCAGCCCAGGGACCGCAGGATGCCCAGCTTCCACTCGGTACCGCGGTCGATTACGGGCCAGCGCTCGAGCCCGAGGCGCTCGGCGCGCACGGCCTGCCACACGTCGACGTAGGGGTGGCCCAGCACCAGCACGGTCCCCGTGGGGACGGTGCGCAGCGCCTCGTCGGTGAGCCGCTGCTCCTTCGACCCGGGCACCAGGTGGTCCACGAGCACGCCGACCCGCCGTTCGGCGTCGGGCCCGAACTCGGCGAGGCGCTCGGCGAGGTGGTCCACGCCGTCGAGCATCTCGACCACCACGCCCTCGATCCGCAGGTCGTCGCCCCAGACCTTCTCCACGAGCTCGGCGTCGTGCTTGCCCTCCACCCAGATGCGGCTGCCGCGGGCGACGCGCGCCCGGGCGCCGTGCACCGCGACGGACCCGGAGGCCGTGCGGGTGGGCTGCGCCGGCGCGCGGTTCACGACGGGCGCGGTGAGCACGACGGGCTTGCCCTCGACCCAGAACCCCGGGCCGAGCGGGAAGGTGCGGGTGCGACCGCGGCGGTCCTCCAGGACCACCACGTGCATGCCGCCCGACTTCTCGACGCGCACCACGGCGCCGACCCAGCCGGTCTCGACCTCCTCGACCACGAGGCCCAGCTCGGCGGGCGTGGGCTGCGACGTCGGCCGCCGCCCTCGCTGCGCGCCAGGGAACTGGGGGGACAGCACATCGGCTCCATACCGTTCGTCGACCACGCCGCGAGCCTAGGTCGCCCCTCCCGTTGAGTGCTGGATATCCGCGCTTCCGGAGTGTCATTCGGCGCAGATAGCCCGCACTCAACGAGGTCGGGTGGGCGGGGCGGGCGGGGTAGGCGGGTCGGGTCAGCGGCTCGCGCGGAGCGCCGCCTCCGTGCGGGTGGCGACGCCGAGCTTGCGGAGGATCGCCGAGACGTGCACCGACGCGGTCTTGGCGGAGATGAACAGCCGCTCGGCGATCTGCCCGTTCGTCAGGCCCTCGGCCACCAGGGCCAGCACCTGCCGCTCGCGGGCGGTGAGCGCGTCCGTCCCCGCGCCCGACGGCGGAGTGCCGGCTGCCCCCTCCACCAGGCCCGCGCGGTCGATGAGACCCTGCGCCTGCCGGACGACCAGTCCCGCACCGATCTTCTCCGCCTCCACGACCGCCGAGCCGAGCGCCGCCCGGGCCCCGGCGCGGTCGGCGACGTCGAGCAGCCGCGCGCCCTCGCGGTACAGCGCGTACGGGCGCAGGTGCACGGGTCCGGGACCGGGCAGGTCGGCGACCGTCGTCCAGGGTCCGGTGCCGAGCTCCGCCTCGAACAGCGCCGACCACAACGGGAACGTCGGCCAGTGCGCGCACGCGGCGAGGGCCGCGCGGTAGGGGGCGTCGTCGACGTCCTGCCCGGCGGCGCGCAGCCGGGCGATCGCCTGGGCCGCCACGCCGAGCTGTTGCAGGTCGTAGGCCGGCATGCACGGGCGGTCCGAGGCGACCACCACCGACATGCGCTCCAGGGCCTCGGCCGGCTCGTCGCGCAGCAGCGCGAGCTCCGCCAGCGTCACGCTGGTGCGCGACCTGATCTGCTCCTCCAGGCGCCCGAACCGCTCCCAGGTCGGGACCCTGCGGCGTGCCTCTGCCTGCGCCTGCTCCACCTCGCCCCGCCACATCATGAGCCAGATCCGGCGCTCGCTGAGGTAGGCGGAGTACACGCTGTCGTGGATCGGCGGGATCGTGCGCTCGTACCAGGCGGCGGCCTCGGCCCAGTCGCCGCGCCCGATCTGCGCCTCGGCGAGGTTTCCCTCGATCATGAGCCGGGTCGAGTCGGACGAGCCGTGCCGGCGCGCGGCGCCGATCCCCTCCTGGGCGATCTCCGCGGCCCGGCCCCAGTCACCCACGACGAGCCGGGCGTCCGAACCGTTGACGTAGTACCGGCTCAGCCCGTGCCACGTGTCCCCGGCCGCCTCGCGGCCGGCGTCGATCTCCGCGAAGCCGCCGGTGTCGCCGAGCTGCACGCGGCTCACGCCCCGCAGGTTCAGCGTGACGGACACGACCTCGGCGTCGCCGATCGCACGGGCTGCGTCGTGGGCAGCCGTCGCGGCCTCGATCGCCTCCCGGGGCCGGCCGCCGAGCATCGCGCGGCGCGCCCGCAGCATCAGGAGCTGGCCGCGCACGACGTCGTCCCGGCCGGGCTCGACCAGCGCCAGGGCCCGTTCGATGAGCTCGGGCCCCTCGTCCGAGCCGGCGTGGCCCGCGATGAGCGCCGCGTCGGAGAGCATGCCGACGAGTCCCGCCGGGTCGTCCTCGGGCCACTCGGCGATCGCCTCGTGCGCCACGGCCAGGGCGCGGGCGCTCCGGGTCGAGCCGCGCAGGACCTCGGCGACCGACCGCAGCAGCTCGTGGTGCGGCAGCCCGGCGACGGCCTCCGGTTCGCGCACCTGCTGCCAGAGCTCCAGGGCCCGTTCACCCAGTGCGACCGCGGTGGACGACGCCGCGCCCGCCGCGGCCGTCCGGTGCCCCTCGACGGCCGCGGCGAGCGCCTTGTCGGGCATCCCCGCGCGCCACCAGTGGTCGGCGATGCGGGACAGCTTCGCCACCGAGTGGGCGCGCCGGACGAGGGCCCGCTCCAGGGCCCGCGCGTAGGCGGCGTGCAGGCGGTGCCGCTCGCCGGGCAGCAGCTCGGCGTACACGGCCTCCTGGACCAGCGCGTGCCGGAAGGCGTAGCCGACCTCGGTGACCACCAGCACCTGGGCCTCGACCGCCTCGCGGACGGTCTCCTCCGCCTCGGCCCCGGTCTGCGGGGCGCGCTGTCCCGGCCCCGTCGAGGCGTCCGCCAGGACGTCGTCGAGCACGTCGTACCAGACGCGCGGGCCGGCGGCGGCGACCACGCGGCACAGCGACCGGGCCTCCCGGCTCAGGTTCCAGTAGCGCAGCAGGAGGATGTCGCGCAGGGAGTCGGGCAGGTCGGTGCCGAGGAAACCGATCAGCTCCTCGACGTAGAAGGGGACGCCCTCGCTGCGGTCCGCCAGGTCGGCGAGCTGCTCGGCGTCGAGGCCGACGTCGAGCAGGTCCTGTGCCATCTCGTGGACCTCGGTCTCGCCCAGGCGCGTCAGCTCGAGACGGGTGGTGAGCCGCGCCCGGTCGAGCTCGGCCAGGACGACGCGGAGGGGGTGCCCGCGGGAGACGTCGTCGCTGCGGTAGGTGAGCAGCAGGAGCAGGCCCGGCGGCGTGGTGCGGGCGAGGCGGAGCGCGACGGCGCGCGTGACGTCGTCGGACCAGTGCAGGTCCTCGATGACCACCACGACGGGTCGTTCGCCCGCGAGCCCGGCGAGCAGGTCGGTGAGGACCTCGGGGACCCGGTCGGCCCCGGCGTCGGGCGCGGGTGCGACGAGCTGGGGGGCGAGGGCGGACAGGGCGCCGGCCGAGGGTCCGGCCGCGGCGACGACCGCCTCGGGGCCCATCGTCCGGACAACGCCGCCCAGGAGTCCGACCAGGGCGGCATACGGGAGGGGCCCGGAGCCCTCGTCGGCGCACTGGCCGACGATCACGTGGGCGTCGTCGGCCCGGGAGGTGAGCTCGTCGAGCAGGCGGGTCTTGCCGATCCCGGCCTCGCCGGCGATCACGAGGGTGCGGCTGCCGCCCGAGCGGACGTCGGCGAGAGCGGCCTCGAGCGCGCCGAGCTCGGGGGCTCGGCCCACCAGGCGGGCACGGGGGACCGGCATGGGCTCATCGTCCCATGCCGGTCCGTGGTCGTTCCGTTCTTTTCCGTCGGCCTGCCCGCCGTCTCCGTGGGCCGGCCCGCTGCCCGGCACGGTCGTCCTTCCCGGGGGATCAGGCGACGCGCGGCCGGACGGCGTCGGCCGCCTTGGCCCGGGCACCGCGCTCGGCGGTGCGCTGCGCGGCGGCCTGGCGGCGGGCCGCGTCCTTCTGCTCACGGGCCACGCGGGCCCGCTCGTTGCGCTGGTCGAGCTCCCGCTCGTTGCGGCTGTACTCGGCGTAGTCCGTAAAACCGAACATGGTGTTCCTCCTGGTGTCACCGCCGGCCCCTCGCCGGCAGTGATTCCAGGTTCGTCTGTGAGGTACGTCGCGCGGATCGGGCGGTCGCCGCATCTTTTCCGACGGGTTCGCGGTGCGGGGTGGGCGCGCCTAAGGCATCGCCCTATGCTCGGTGCTCAGCCCTTGGCGAACGGTAGGACATGCAGGTCAGCCGCGTGTTCGCCGGGGCGGGACGGCGTGGCCGGCCCGGGTGCGCACGGCGTGCGGCGGGTCGGCGACCCGGCGGGTGGCGCGTGCCGCGTAGGATTGGCACTCGGTCGGTGAGAGTGCTGGAAGGCAGTGTCGGTGAGCGGGCCGGAACCCGGGTGCACGTCCCGGACGTTCTACCTGGGGACGGAGGTGAGCGCGGTGAGCGAGGAACGCAGACTCGATGTCCTGCGGGCCATCGTGGAGGACTATGTCCGCACACGGGAGCCCGTCGGTTCGCGCATCCTCACGGAGCGCCACCAGCTCGGCGTCTCCCCGGCCACGGTCCGCAACGACATGGCCGCCCTGGAGGAGGCCGGGCTCATCGCCCAGCCGCACACCTCGGCGGGGCGCATCCCCACCGACAAGGGCTACCGCCTCTTCGTGGACCAGCTCGCCGAGGTCCGGCCGCTGTCCGTCCCGCAGAAGCGGGCCATCGAGACCTTCCTCTCCGAGGCGGTCGACCTGGACGACGTCGTGGCCCGCGCCGGGCGGCTCATCGCCCAGCTCACCGGCCAGGTCGCCGTGGTGCAGTACCCGTCGCTGCGGCGGTCCGGGCTGCGGCACCTGGAGCTCGTGCCGACGGCCGAGGGGCGGCTCCTCGTCGTCGTCATCACGGACACCGGCCGGGTGGAGCAGCGCTTCCTCGACGTGCCGGTCGACCTGGACGACGGCACGCTCGGCGAGCTGCGCGCCCGCCTGAACGCGGCGACCGCCGGCCGCCGGCTCGCCGACCTCGGTGACGTGTTCGCCGGGGTCGCCGAGGCGATGCCGGCCGAGCACCGCCCGCTGGCGACGGCCGTCGCCGAGGTGGTCACCGCCGCGCTCGCCGAGGAGAGCGAGGAACGGATCGTGCTGACCGGCCAGGCCAATTTGGCACGGTCCGGCATGCGTTTCGAGCAGGGCCTGCGGCCCGTCCTGGAGGCGCTCGAGGAGCAGGTCGTCCTGCTCGGCCTCCTCACCGACATGACCGACGACGCCAAGGTGGCGGTGAGCATCGGGCACGAGAACCGGCTGGCGGGACTGGCGGAGGCCTCCGTCGTCACGTCCGGCTACGGCTCGTCCGACGGCGACACCGTCGCGATCCTGAGCTCGATCGGCCCCACCCGTATGGACTATCCGGGCACCATCGCCGCGGTCCGCGCCGTCGCGCGCTACCTGTCGCGAGTGCTGCCCGGCTGACTACTCACCTCATCACGAAGAGAGACCTGTGACCGACTACTACGAGATTCTCGGTGTTCCGCGCGACGCCTCGCCCGAGCAGATCAAGAAGGCATACCGCAAGCTGGCCCGCGAGCTGCACCCGGACGTGGCCGGCGACGCGGGCGAGGACCGGTTCAAGGACGTCGCGCGCGCGTACGAGGTGCTGTCCAACCCCGACAAGCGCCAGCAGTACGACATGGGCGTCGACCCGACGTCCCCCGGCGGCGGCGCGGGCGGCGGGTTCGGCGCCGGGTTCGGGTTCCAGGACATCTTCGAGACCTTCTTCGGCGGCGGGCAGCCGACCGGCCCCGTCCCGCGCGCCCGGCGCGGCAACGACGCGCTCGTGCGCCTCGACCTCGACCTCGCCGAGGCCGTGTTCGGCGCCAAGCGCGAGATCCAGGTCGACACCGCGGTGGTCTGCAACACCTGCGGCGGCGACGGCGCGCGGCCGGGCACCCACGCCCGCACCTGCGACGTCTGCCAGGGCCGCGGCTCCGTGCAGCGCGTCGCCCGCTCGTTCCTCGGCCAGGTCATGACCAACCAGCCGTGCTCCGCCTGCGGCGGCTTCGGCACCGTGATCCCCGAGCCCTGCACCGACTGCTCCGGCGAGGGCCGGGTGCGCTCGCGGCGCACCGTCGCGGTCAACGTGCCCGCGGGCGTCGACACCGGTACGCGCATCAAGCTCTCCGCGCAGGGCGAGGTGGGCCCCGGCGGCGGCCCCGCCGGCGACCTGTACGTCGAGATCCGCGAGCGCGCGCACGACACGTTCGTGCGGCGCGGCGACGAGCTGCACTGCACCCTCCAGGTGCCGATGACGGCGGCCGCGCTCGGCACGGTGCTCGAGCTCGACACGCTGGACGGCCTGCAGGAGATCGACCTGCGACCGGGCACGCAGCCCGGCCAGGTCATGACCCTCAAGGGTCTCGGCGTGGGGCACCTGCACTCCAACGGGCGCGGCGACCTCAACGTGCACATCGAGGTCCACGTCCCCACGAACCTCGACGAGGAGCAGACCGCGTTGATGCAGCAGCTCGCGACGCTGCGCGGCGAGGAGCGGCCCGAGCCGCGGCTCGCCACGGTCCAGGGCGGCGTCTTCTCGCGCCTGCGCGACAAG
The DNA here is from genome assembly GCF_042731755.1 of Promicromonospora sp. NPDC059942. Lineage (NCBI taxonomy): Bacteria > Bacillati > Actinomycetota > Actinomycetes > Micrococcales > Promicromonosporaceae > Promicromonospora > Promicromonospora sp. NPDC059942. Next base: position 429,378 of record NZ_JBHWLR010000005.1, on the reverse strand, counting down.
CTCAGCGGGCGCTGACCGCGCACCCATGAGCGCGCCAGTCTTTCTCGCCGAGGCCTCCGCCGCCCACCCGCTGTCCGAGTACGGCGCGGGCGCGCTCTACGTGCTCGACGGCGCCGAGGGCCGGCACGCCGGCGTCGTCCAGCGGCGCGGGCCGGGGGAGCGGATCGACGTGGTCGACGGCGCGGGCGTGCGCCTGCGGACCGTCGTCGAGGCCGTGCACGGCGCCGAGGTGCACCTGCGCGTCGAGCAGGCCGTCGTCGAGCCCGTGCCCGACGTCGTCGTGACGCTCGTCCAGGCCCTCGCCAAGGGCGACCGCGACGAGATGGCGATCGAGGCCGCCACGGAGACCGGGGTGGACGCGATCATCCCGTGGCAGGCCGAACGGTCCGTGGTCGTGTGGCGCGGGGACCGCGCGGCGAAGTCGCGGGCCCGCTGGGTCAGCACCGTGCGGGCCGCCACGAAGCAGGCCCGCCGGGCGCGCATCCCCGACGTCGACGTGTCCCTGAGCACCAAGCAGCTCGCGGCCCGCACGCGCGACGTGGTCGCAGCGGGCGGGGCGGTGGTGGTGCTGCACGAGGAGGCGACGACGGGCCTGTCGGCGGTCGCGCTGCCCGACGCCGGCGCGCTGCTCCTCGTCGTCGGACCCGAGGGCGGGATCTCGGAGGCCGAGGTCGCCCTGCTCACGGAGGCGGGTGCGACCACGGCCCGCCTGGGCCCCCACGTCCTGCGCACGTCGACGGCGGGCCCGATAGCGATCGCCCTCCTGAGCGACCGCCTGGGCCGCTGGTAACCCCAGCCCCCACCCCGCCCCCCGCCCCCCCCGAAACCGTTGAGTGGTGGGGGTTTTTTTTTTTTTTTTGTTTCCAAGACAAAACAAACAACCCCCCACCAAAAAGGGGGGGGGTCTTTTTGTTTTGCTTTCCCCCCCGTGTT
>NZ_JBHWLR010000005.1:331171-428435 GCF_042731755.1 Promicromonospora sp. NPDC059942 | reverse complement strand
ACAAAACCTTTGGGGTCTTTGCGTTTTTCTTCTAGGAAGGCCGAGAAAAAAAAAACACCCAGCACTCAACGAAGGGGGGGTCAGTTCGTGATGTTGAACTCCACTCGGCGGTTCTTCTCCAGGTCTGCGAACGTGCGCGGGACGACCAGCGGGTCTGACTCGCCGAAGCCCTTCCACGTCAGCCGGTCGCGGTCCACGCCCTGCTCCACGAGCTCGTCGACCACGGCCTCCGCACGACGCTCGCTGAGCTTCTGGTTGTGCGCCTCGGTGCCCACCGAGTCGGTGTGCCCCTCGACGCGGACCTCGACCTCCGGGTGCTCCGCGAGCACCTCGGCCGCCTCCCGGACCACCTTGCGGCCGTCCTTGGTCAGCCGGGCGCTGTCCGTGACGAACGTGATGTTCGGGATCTCGACGAGGTCCTCCTGCGCCTTCTCCCGCTCCTCGCGGGTCGGCTCGCGCTTCGGCTCGTCCTGCTCCTCGGCGTCCTTCCCGGCGTCGTCCCCGGCCGTCCCGCTGTCCGACGGCGTCGTGGTCGGCTCGAGCGACGCCGTCGCCTCGGCCAACGCGTCCGTCGCGACGTCGGCCAGGTCGTCCGCCGCGTCGTCCTCGGCCGAGTCCTCGGCCGTGTCCTCGTCGGCGTCCGCAGCCCCGGCCTCGGCCGAGACCAGCCCGTCCGGGCCGTAGGCCGCGGCGGCCCGGACACCCTCGACCTCGCCGACGACGTCGGCTGCCGCCAGCGCCTCGGCGTCGGTCGGCGCGGTCACGTCGGCGTCGCGCCCCGCGAACACGACGTCCACCCCGCCGAGTCCCGCCGCGGAGAGGGCCCCCTGCGCGCTCTCCGTCAGCGTGGACTCGATGTGCTCGCGGAAGCCCGTGTTCTGGACACCCGACAGGGCCCCCATCCCGAGGACCACGATGATCACCGGGGGCAGGACGACCTTCAGGTTCATGCCTTCACCTCGGACTGCGTGGGCTCGGCGTCACCGTCGGGAGCCGCGGCGGCCTTGGCCTCGTCCTCGGCGATCGCCTCGGCCTTGGCCTCGGCGCCCTCGATCTCGTCGACGTCGGTGTAGTCGACGTCCTTCCGGAACTTCGCGTGCCGGTCCTGGCCGCCGATCAGGTAGTCCTGGTACTCCTGCAGGCCGTCCTCGTCGCCGTCGGCCAGGTACTGCGCCTGGTCGGCCCAGCTGCTGGCGGCCGGGGCGAACTTGATGCCGCCCGTGGCGAGCGCCGCGCGGAGCTCGTCCTCGGTCGCGCCCGCGATCTTCGCGTACGTCGCGTAGCCCGCGGCCTTGAGGGTGGCCTCGATCTTGGGTCCGATGCCCTCGATGCGCTGGAGGTCCTGGGGCTCGGGCTCCGGCTCGGGCTCGACGACGGCGGTCGGCTCGGGCTCCGGGGCCGTGGCGGCCTCCGCCTCGTCCTCGGCGATCGCCTCGGCCTTGGCCTCGGCGCCCTCGATCTCGTCGACGTCGGCGTAGTCGACGTTCTCGTTGAACTTCGCGCGCCGCTCCTGGCCGCCGATCAGGTAGTCCTGGTACTCGCGCAGGCCGTCCTCGTCGCCGTCCACCAGGTACTGCGCCTGGTCGGCCCAGCTCGTGGCGGCCGGGGCGAAGGTGATGCCGCTCGCGGTGAGCGCCGCGCGCAGCTCGTCCTCGCTCGCGCCCGCGACCTTGGCGTACGTGGTGTAGCCGGCGGCCCGCAGGGCGGTCTCGATCTTGGGCCCGATGCCCTCGATGCGCTGGAGATCCTGCGGCTCGGGCTCGGGCTCGGGCTCGGGCTCCGGCTCCGGCGTGGTCTCCGCCGTCGCGGCGGCGGCCTCGTCCGCAGCGAGGGCGGCGGCCTTGGCCTCGGCGCCCTCGACCTCGTCGACGTCCGTGTAGTCGACGTTCTCGTTGAACTTCGCGCGCCGCTCCTGGCCGCCCACGAGGTAGTCCTGGTACTCGTCCAGGCCGGAGGCGTCGTTGTCCACGAGGTACTGCGCCTGGTCGGCCCAGCTGCTGGCGGCCGGGGCGAACTTGATGCCCTGGCCGGCGACGGCCTGGCGCAGCTCGTCCTCGGTCGCTGCCGCGATCTTCGCGTACGTGGGGTAGCCGGCGGCCACCAGCGCGGCGGCGATCTTCGGCCCGATGCCCTCGATCCGCTGCAGGTCGTCCGGGGTCACGGCCTCGGGGGTCGCCTCGGCCTCGGTGTCGGCCTCGGTACCCGGCTCGGCCGGTGCGGCCGCTTTGGCGGCGGCGTCCGCCTCGGCCGCCGCGCGGGCCACGGCCTCGGCCTCGGCGACGACGTCGGACCCGGCGGCCTCGACGTCCTGCTCGGCCTCAGCAGGCTTGGCCTCGCCCTGCTCGTCGGTCGGCTCGTCGGCCCCGGCGTCGGCCCCGGCGGCGTCGGCCGCGCTGTCGGCGTCCGCACCCGCCTCCGCGGCCTCGTCGGCCACGGGCAGCACGGTGTCCGTGGCGGCGGTGGTCGCGGCGTCCTGCTCGGCGTCGCCGGCGGCGGTCCCGGCCGGGGCGGCACCGGCGAGCGCGGGGACCGTCTCGGCCTTCGTCGCGGCAGCCTGCGCGGTGGCCTCGCTCCCGGCGTCCGCACCCGACTCCGCGTCCGCACCCGACTCGGCGGCGGTCGACCGGGCGGCCGCCTCCGCCTTCTCGGCGGTGTGCTTGCCCTTGGCGCGGCGGCCCCAGACGAGCCAGCCGATCCAGATGCCGATCGCGAGGCCGATCAGGGCCGCGATGATGATGAATGCGAGCGATTGGGCGATGAACCAACCCACGCGAACCTCCAGGTGACTGCTGTGTGTGGTGTGAGGGGCGACCGACGGGACCCGCGAGGTTGGACGACACCAAAAACGGTGTCTCAGTACGCCAATCTCCATCGAACGCCGCAAACTCTCCCACATCACCTTCACCCAGGCATTTCGAACCATGTAACGGAATGGGAAATCCTGGTGAGCCCCCGGCCGGGGCGTCGCGGTCGCCTGCGGGCGCGGCGTGCGCACGACCGCCGGTAGCCTGCCGACATGACGAGTACCGACAGCCCGGACTGCCTCTTCTGCAAGATCGTCGCGGGGGACATCCCCGCGGACCTCGTCGATTCGTCGGACACCGCCATCGCCTTCCGGGACATCGCGCCCAAGGCGCCGGTCCACGTCCTCGTGGTCCCCCGGGAGCACTACCCGGACGTGCCCGCTTTCGCGGCGTCGGACCCCGAGGGCCTGGCGGGCGTGATCGCGCTGGCGGACGGCGTGGCGAGCGAGCTCGCCGACGGCCAGTACCGGCTGATCTTCAACACCGGGCCCAAGGCGGGCCAGACGGTCTTCCACGTGCACGCGCACCTGCTCGCCGGCGGCGAGCTGCCCGGCTTCGCCTGATCAGGCGGACCGCTCGACGACGGTCACCTCGGTGCCGCCGGTCCACCGCCTGATCCGGCCGTCGGGTGCGACGAGCAGCCCCTGCGCGGTGTGCGCGTCCGCCAGCCAGCCGAGGTCGTCGAAGCCGGCGACGACGGCGGTGGTCGCCCAGAGGTCCGCGTGCGACAGGCGGTCCGCCACGACGGTCGCGGAGCGCACGGTGGTCGCGGGCCGTCCCGTCGCGGGGTCGACGACGTGCAGGCCGCGCTCGGCGGTGCCGGAGGTGGCGACCGCCCCGTCGTCGACGACGATCGTGGCGAGCACGGCGGTGCGGTCCGCCGGGTCGGCGACCCCCACGCGCCAGCGCCAGTCCGCGGCCGGGTCGGTGTGCAGCTGCAGGTCGCCGCCGGCGTTGACGCCCACCGCCGCGACGTCGGGCTCGGCGAGCAGCGGCACCAGGTGCGCCGCGGTCGCCTGCTCCACCGCCCAGCCCTTGACCAGGCCGGTCGGGTCGAACCAGCCGCGCCACCACGCGGAGAACCGCCCGTGGGTCGCCACCTCGGCCGCGAGGGACTCGCGCAGCACCTCCCCGACCATCGCGTCGGCGTCCGCCAGGTCCAGCTCGCCCCGGGCGAGGCGCAGCACGTCGGAGTCCGCGCGGTAGGTCGAGAAGACCCGGTCGACCGCGCGCAGGTGCTTGAAGACCCGCCCGATCGCGGGGCGCACGACAGGGGCGGCACGGTCCGGGTCACGACCCCCGGGGCCGAGGACGACGTGCACGCTGATCGGCATGCCCATGATCTGTTCTACCTCGACCAGCCGGCGAGGGCCGTCGTGCCGCATGACCGCCGTCCCCTCAGCCCTGGGCCTGGTCGATAGCGCTCTGCAGCGAGCCGAGGTAGCCCGTGCTCGTGACGGTGGCCCCGGAGACCATGTCGATCTGCGCGCTCTGGGCGTCGAGCACCTCGCCGTCGAGCACCGGGATGGCGTAGCCGTTGATCTGCTCGTCCGTGCCGTTGCCGCTCGGCTGCTGGAGGGCCTGGGCGTCGGTGATCCGCCCGCCCGAGACGGTGATCTGCACCTGCACCGGGCCCCACCGCGTGGAGACGGTGCTGCCCTGATATGTGCCGTCCTGCAGCCCGGACGACGTCGCCGCCGTGCCGCCCCCGTCCCCGTCCCCGCCCCCGGACGGGGCCGGGGACGGGGCCGGGGACGTGACCGGCGCGGCCGTCGTCGGCAGCACCACCTGGGTGGAGGTGCGGTAGCCGAACAGCAGCACCAGGCAGGTGAGGGTGGCGAGCAGCGCGTAGACGATCCTGCTCATGGATGCTCCTCTCGTCGTCATCGTGATCGTCGTCAGACAGCGAACGCCTCGGAGTGGACGCGCGAGCGCGGCACCCCCAGCCGGTCGAGATCGGCGTGCACCGCGTCCATCCACGGCACGGGTCCGCACAGGTAGACGTCGTGCTCGGCCAGGTCCGGGGCCAGGTGCGCGATGAGCTGAGGCCCCTGCCACGCCTCGTACGCACCGGGCAGCCAGGGCGAGCTGACGTGCGTGCGGGGACCGTCGAGCGGCTGGTGCCGCACGCCGCGCTCCCGGACCAGCGCGGCGACGTCCCCGCTCAGCAGCGCGGCCTCGGGGGTGCTGTCGCGGGTCACCAGGGTCGCGTCACCCGGTGCGTACTGCTCCGCCTGGAGCAGGGCGACCAGGGGCGCGACGCCGGCGCCCGCCCCGAGCATCAGGAGCTTGGTGCCCTCCCGGTGGGCGCCGACGAGGTGGCCGTAGGGCCCCTCGACCAGGACCCTCGTGCCCGGGCGCAGCCGGGTCAGCCGGGCCGTGCCGTCACCCACGACGCGCGCCGTGATGCTCAGCCCGTCCGGCGCGGGGCGTGCCGACACGGAGAACGGGTGCCCCCGGGTCCAGCCCGGCCCGTCGAGGAAGCGCCAGACGAGGAACTGGCCGGCCCGGACGCCGAGCCGGTCCAGGCCGCGTCCGGTCATGCGGACCGTGACCCCGTCGCGCCCGTCGGGCACCACCTCGGCCACGCGCAGGTCGTGCCGCGCCGACCGCAGGAGGGGGACGGCGACCCGGTAGACCAGGGCGCAGCCGGCGGCGACCGCCCACAGCGTCCACCAGTACCAGGTGGCCGCCGGCGAGGCGAGGAAGTCGGCACCGGTCCACAGCTGGTGCGGCAGCGCCAGGCCCACCCCCAGGTAGGCGTACAGGTGCAGCAGGTGCCAGGACTCGTACCGCATCCGGCGCCGGGCGCGTCGGATCGACAGGCCCACCACGCCGACGAGGAGCGCGGTGCCCGCGGCGGCCAGCAGCATGCCCGGGTAGTCGCGGACCAGCAGCCAGAGCTGGGCGAGGACCCCGGAACCGGCCACGGCCGCGTAGCCGAGGGTGATGAGCACGATGTGGGCGAGGAACAGCCAGAACGACCAGAACCCGGTGCGGCGGTGGGCCTGGGTCAGCGCGTCGCGGCCGAACGCCCGCTCGAACAGCGGCACCCTGGCCATCAGGAGCACCTGGTAGAGCAGCAGGTTGGCCGACACCAGGCCGGTCAGCCGGCCGAGGGTCGTCACCAGCGGCCCGCCGCCCTGCCCGGCGGCCTGGACGCCCCCGCCGCTGACCCAGAGGGCCACGACGAACAGGCTGGTCAGCCAGAGCGCGGCGATCCCCGCCGCCCGCCAGGCCTGCAGGCGCCGCAGCCCGTCCCGCCCCGCCGGGGGGCGCGGGGCGACGGCTGGTGCCGGTGTCGATGTACCGCGTAGCAGGGTGCCCATGGCACCAGCGTCCGACCCGGGTTCTAAGACTGGACTCAGAATGGGCGCGGCCGCGGTTTCTCGGCGAATTCTTGGAGAGTCGGCGGAAGGATGGGGTCCAGCACCGGCACCCGAACGCCCAGGAGGTGGGGAGCATGGAGGACCGGACCGCCGCGCGGCGTCCTGCGCTCCTGGTCGTGGAGGACGACCAGGACATCGCGGCCATGCTGGCCGAGGTCCTGTCGGAGGAGTACCGGGTCGACCGTGCCGCAGACGCGGAACGAGGGCTCGACCTGTGCCTCCACCGGCACTACGACGTGCTGGTCGTCGACCGGCGGCTGCCGGGCATGGACGGCGTGGCGCTGGTAGCGGCGGTGCGGCGGGCGCACCTCAACACTCCTGTGCTCATGCTGACCGCGCTCGGCACGGTGGACGACAAGGTGTCGGGCCTGGACGGCGGGGCCAACGACTATCTGGTCAAGCCGTTCGAGTTCGACGAGCTCCTGGCGCGCCTGCGGGCGCTCCGGCGGGGGTTCGCCACGGCGGGATCACGGCGCTACCTCGGGGACTGGACGTACACGCCGGACAACCGGACCGTCTACTCGCCCACCGGCGCGCGGATCCAGCTCACGGTCACCGAGAACGCGCTGCTGGACCTGCTCAGCTCGAGCCCGGACCACGTGTTCTCGCGCGACGAGATCCTGCACACCGTGTTCAGCGACGAGGACTCGCCGGGGAGCGTCGACACCTACGTGCACTACCTCCGGAGGAAGACGAGCCGGCAGATGGTCGAGACGGTCCGCTCCCGCGGCTACCGGGTCGGTGACCTGCCATGACCCTGGCCGCCGACCGGTCCCGCGTGCGTCGCGCGGCGCTCTCGATCGGGCTCTACGTCGGCATCGCGTCCGCCGTGCTGACCGTCGTCGGGGTGGCCGTCCTGATCACGACCGTCTCGCTGCGGGCGCGCCAGGAGAGCGTCGAGCACCGGCTGGGGCCGCCGCACGGGGCGGAGGTCGCGTGGGTGGTGGAGCGCGACGAGGTGATCGGCCTGGTCGCGCTGCTCGGCGCCGTCGGGATCGTGCTCCTCGGCGTCGTGGCGTGGCTCGCCGCCCACCGGGCCGTCGCACCGCTCGCCGAGGCGCTGCGCCTGCAGCGGAACTTCGTCGCGGACGCCAGCCACGAGCTGCGCACGCCCCTGACCGTGCTCACCAGCCGGCTCCAGGTGCTGGAGCGCCGGCTGGACCGGGGGGAGCCCGTCGAGGAGGTGGTGGGCAGGCTCCGGGCGGACGTCGCGTCGATGGCCGACGTGATCGACGACCTGCTGCTGGGCGCCGAGGCGGCCGAGGCGCCGGACGGCGCGGCGACGCCGCTGGCCGACGCCGTCCGTGCCGCCGTCTCCTCCCTGGAGGTCCTGGCGCAGCAGACGGGGGTGCGGGTCGAGACCCGGGTCGAGGCGCAGCCGCTCGTCGCCGTCCCACGCGTGGCCGTGACGCGGTGCGTCGTGGCGCTCGTGGACAACGCCCTGCAGCACTCCCCGGCCGGCGGCGTCGTCGAGGTGGACGTCGGCGTCGCCGGCCGCACGGCGACCCTCCGGGTCCGGGACACGGGCCCGGGTATCCAGGGCATCAGCCCGGACCGGGTCTTCGAGCGGTTCGCCCACACCGAGGGCGACCGCGAGCGGCGGAGCTTCGGGCTCGGCCTGGCGCTCGTGCGCGACATCGCGCGCCGCCACCACGGCGACGTGACCGTCGAGTCGACGTCGCCCGAGGGAACGACGATGCTCCTGCGTCTTCCCCGGCTCTGAGCGCGCACCGGCGGCGACCCGGCCGGGCCCCGACCGAACTTCGCCTCGACCCGGTCCGGGAAAGACCGTGGCGTGACCCTGACGGGTCGATAGGATGAGCAGTGTCGTCATCCCTACCGCGTGAAGGAGCGGATCGGTCCCGCGGGACCGGCTCATGACAACTACGCCCAGCACACAGTCCCAGACCCGGATCGAGCACAAGATCGTCGTCCCGGCCCACATCCCGACGGTCGCGCTCCTCGGGAGCCGGGACTCGGTGCTGCGGGCCGTCGAGGAGGGCTTCCCCGGCGTCGACGTCCACGCCCGTGGCAACGAGATCGCAGTGAACGGACCGGCGGGCGACGTGGCCCTGGTCACCCAGCTGCTCGACGAGCTGATCGAGGTCGTCGAGGCGGGCACGCAGCTCACCCCCGAGGTCGTCAAGCGTTCGGTGGCGATGCTGAGCGACGCGTCGGCGTCGCGCCCCGCCGAGGTGCTCACGTTCAACATCCTGTCCAACCGGGGCCGCACCATCCGGCCCAAGACGGTGGGGCAGAAGGCGTACGTGGACGCCATCGACACCAACACCATCACCTTCGGCATCGGCCCGGCCGGTACCGGCAAGACCTACCTCGCCATGGCCAAGGCCGTCCAGGCGCTGCAGGCCAAGCAGGTCAACCGGATCATCCTCACGCGCCCCGCCGTCGAGGCCGGGGAGCGTCTCGGGTTCCTGCCCGGCACGTTGTCCGAGAAGATCGACCCGTACCTGCGCCCGCTGTACGACGCGCTGCACGACATGGTCGACCCCGAGCAGGTGCCCAAGCTCATCGAGGCGGGCACCATCGAGGTGGCGCCGCTGGCCTACATGCGCGGCCGCTCGCTCAACGACTCGTTCATCGTGCTCGACGAGGCGCAGAACACCTCGACCGAGCAGATGAAGATGTTCCTGACCCGCCTGGGCTTCGGCTCCAAGATGGTGATCACCGGCGACGCCACGCAGGTCGACCTGCCGGGCGGCACCACCTCCGGGCTCCGCGTCGTGGAGGACATCCTGCTGGGCGTCGACGACGTCGAGTTCTGCCGCCTGACGTCGTCCGACGTCGTGCGGCACCGCCTGGTCAGCGACATCATCGACGCGTACGCGCGGTGGGACGTGGTCACGGACGACCGCCGTCCGGGCCGCCAGCCGCAGGACCACCGACCGGGGAGCAAGAGGCAGCGCAGGTGAGCATCGAGGTCAACAACGAGTCGGGGTTCGAGGTCGACGAGGCGGAGTTCGCCGCGCTCGGCCGCTTCGTCCTCGACGCCATGCGGGTACACCCCCAGTCGGAGCTGTCGATCATCTTCGTCGACACCACCGTCATGTCCGACCTGCACGTGCAGTGGATGGACGAGCCCGGCCCCACGGACGTGCTCTCCTTCCCGATGGACGAGCTGCGCCCCGGGCGCGACGGCGACATCACCCCGGCCGGCACGCTCGGCGACATCGTGCTGTGCCCGGAGGTCGCGGTCACCCAGGCCAAGGCCGCCGGCCACTCCACGACCGAGGAGCTGCTGCTCCTGACGACGCACGGGATCCTGCACCTGCTGGGCTACGACCACGCGGAGCCGGAGGAGGAGAAGGAGATGTTCGGCCTGCAGCGCAAGCTTCTCCTGACCTTCCTCGCGACCCGGTGACCGGCGTGATCGTCCTGCTCCTGACCCTTGTCATGCTGGTCGGCCTCTCGCTGGCGGGCATGCTCTCCGCCGGCGAGGCCGCGCTCCTGCGCGTCACCCGCGCGTCCCTCACCGAGGCGCTCGCGGAGGCCGAGCTGGGGCAGTCGCCCGACCCGCTGCGCGCCGAGCGGATCCGGCGGGCCCAGGCGCTCGTCGTGGACCCGCCGGCGACGGTCGCCTCGTTCGCGCTCGTACGGGTCATGTCCGAGGTGGTCGCCATCGCGGCCGGGACGCTGCTGGTGCAGCAGGCGATCCCGGGCGAGGGCGTGCCCAACGAGCTGCCGGTCATGCTCATCGCGCTCGTGGTGGGTGTGGTGGTCGGCGTCATCTTCGTGCGGGTCTCGCCGCGCGCGCTCGGCTTCCGCCGGCCCGCCGCGGTGCTGCTCGCGCTGGTGGGCCCCCTGACCGGCGTCTCGCGCGCGGTCGCATGGCTGACCCGCATCTCGGTGCCGCACGTCGACCCGTCGCCGCCCACCGAGGCGGAGCTGCGCGACATCGCGGACCGGGTGGGGGAGTCCAGCGCGTTCGAGGAGTCCGACCGGGAGCTGCTCCGTTCCGTGATCGAGCTGGGCGGCACCATCACGCGCGAGGTCATGGTGCCCCGCACCGACATGGTGACCGTCACGGCCGACACCTCGCTCGACAAGGTGCTGCGGCTGTTCCTGCGGTCCGGCTTCTCGCGCGTGCCCGTCGTCGGCGAGTCGGTGGACGACGTCGTCGGCGTCGCCTACCTGAAGGACGTCGTCGCCGCGGTGCACTGGCCCGTGGGCGACGGCGGCGCCGCGCCCGAGCCGTCCCGCCGTCCGGCCGCCGACGTCGCGCGCGACGCCGTCTTCGTACCCGAGTCCAAGCCGATCGACGACCTGCTGCGCGAGATGCAGGCCTCGGCCAGCCACATGGCGCTGGTGGTCGACGAGTACGGTGGCGTCGCGGGCCTGGTGACCATCGAGGACCTCCTGGAGGAGGTCGTCGGCGAGCTCACCGACGAGCACGACACGGTGCCCGTCCAGGAGGTCGAGGACCTGGGCGGCGGCGTGCTGCGCGTGCCCGCCCGGCTCCCGGTGGACGAGCTCGGCGACCTGTTCGACCTGCGTCTGGACGACGACGACGTGGACACCGCCGGCGGGCTGCTCGCCAAGGCCCTGGGCAAGGTGCCGCTCGCCGGCGCCTCCGTCGAGGTCGGCGGCGTGCACCTGGAGGCGGAGCGCGTCGAGGGCCGCCGCAAGCAGATCTCGACGATCCTCGTGCACCGCACGGAACCGGTGGGCGAGCCGGACGACAGCAACGGTGGTCTCGACCAGCACGACCACCGTGATCAGAAGCGTGACCAGAAGGAAGTGACCTCTTGAGCGAGCAGCCCGCAGGGCAACAGACCGTCGCACACCGGAGCGGGTTCGCCTGCCTGGTGGGGCGCCCCAACGCCGGCAAGTCGACCCTGACGAACGCGCTGGTGGGGCAGAAGGTCGCGATCATGTCGGCGCGGCCGCAGACCACCCGGCACACGATCCGCGGGATCGTGCACCGCCCGCACGCCCAGCTCGTGCTGGTGGACACCCCCGGCCTGCACCGGCCCCGCACCCTGCTGGGGGAGCGGCTCAACGACCTGGTCCGCGACACGCTGTCCGAGGTGGACGTCATCGCGTTCTGCCTGCCCGCGGACCAGAAGGTGGGTCCGGGCGACCGCTACATCGCGGCGCAGCTCGCCGAGCTGATGACGGGCCGCCGGGCCGTGCCCGTCGTCGCCGTCGTGACCAAGGCCGACCTGGTGCCGCGCGCCGACCTGATGGAGCACCTCATCGCCGTCGACCAGCTCGCGCGGTCCGTGGACCGCGAGTGGGCCGACATCGTGCCCGTCTCCGCCAAGGACGGCTACCAGGTGGAGGAGCTCGAGGCGGTCCTCGTCTCCCACCTGCCCGAGGGCCCCGAGCTGTACCCGGACGGCGAGCTGACCGACGAGCCCGAGGCCGTCATGGTGGCCGAGCTGGTGCGGGAGGCCGCCCTGGAGGGTGTGCGCGACGAGCTGCCGCACTCCCTCGCGGTGGTCGTCGAGGAGATCGTCGAGCGCGAGGGCTCGGGCGACCCGGCCAAGGGCCGCCCGCCGCTCCTGGACGTGCGCGTCAACCTGTTCGTGGAGCGCGACTCGCAGAAGGCGATCATCATCGGGCGCGGCGGGTCCCGGCTGCGGTCGGTGGGCACCGAGGCCCGGCAGGGCATCGAGAAGCTGCTGGGCCAGCGCGTGTACCTGGACCTGCACGTCAAGGTCGCCAAGGACTGGCAGCGCGACCCGAAGCAGCTGCGCCGGCTGGGCTTCTGACGCCGTCGGCTGCCGCCGCCGCGGCGGGCCACGCTTGAAATAAGTAGAAATAAGAAACTCTAAGAAAGGCCTCGGCCGGCGGCGCCGAGGAGCACGGTGCTGCCTACGGGCGGGGGCCCGACGAGCTCTGACCGGTACCAATATCGCAGCCAGGATTACGGGCAATACGGACACTGTGCTGTGATTGCGGGATGGAGAGAGTGGTCGCTCGAACGCCCCCCGTCGAGCTCACGAGCCTGACCGGGCTCACCCCCCTGTCGGCAACCACCGGGGGCGCGGACTCGCAGGAGATCTACGACGTTCTGCGCGCCAGATGGGGTGTGGTGGCCCCCGTGGACATGGAGCCGGGCGTGCCGGCGTGGCTGGTGATGGGGCACGCGGAGATCTGCGAGATCGCCCGGAACGAGTCGGCGTTCTCCCGGGACCCGCGCAACTGGCGCTGGCACTACGACGGGCTGCTGTCGGAGCGCTCGGCGCTGCTCGGCATCTCGCCCCGGGAGCCGCGCAACTCCTCGTACCACCACGACGGCGAGCTGCGCCGCCGCCTGCGCCAGCCCCTGGACGACGGGCTGGAGGCGCTGCCGGAGAAGCTGGTGGTGGCGCAGGTCGAGGAGGTCAGCATGCGGCTGGTCGAGGAGCTCGGCACCAGCGGCGAGGCCGACCTGGTCCAGGACTGGGCCAAGAAGGTCGGCTTCCTCGCGGTGACGGCGCTGTTCGGCTTCGACCACGACACGGCGAACCAGATGATGGTCGACTCGGCGCACATCATGGACCACACGGGGGAGGCGGCACAGGCGCGCGACCGCATGGGCCGCAACCTCATGGCGCACGTCCAGGACCGGAAGGCGACGGCGGGGTCGGACCTGACGTCGTCGTTCGTGCGGCACCCCAGCTTCCAGAACGACCGCGAGATCGCGGACTCGATGTCGGTGCCGCTCATCGCGGCCAGCGAGTTCCTCACGGCGTGGATCGCGCTCACCCTGCGGCTGCTGCTCACGGACCAGCGGTTCGCGGCGCGCTGGACCGGCGGCCGGATCGCCCTGGACGACGCGCTCGACGAGGTGCTCTGGCGCGAGGCGCCCGCCGCGAACCCGCCGCTGCCCCGGTACTCGATGGGCGACCTGGAGCTCGACGGCAAGCTGATCCGCAAGGGCGACGCCCTGATCATGGCCGTGGCCGCCGCCAACCAGGACCCGCTGGTGCACACCGGCAACATGTGGGACGAGGTGGGCAACCGGGCGCACCTGGCCTGGGGCGTGGGGCCGCACCGGTGCCCGGCGTCGCGGCAGGCGCGGATCATCGCGCGCGTCGCGATCAACCGGCTGCTCACCGAGCTCGACCTGGAGCTCGCGGTCGAGGACCACGACCTCGCCTGGGTCCCGTCGCCCTGGGTGCGGCACCCGCAGGCGCTGCCCGTCCGGTACGAGCGGGCGCGGTCGTCGGGCACCGAGATCTACGTGGTGCGCTGAGGGTGGCGCCCGCGGTGTGACGTAGTCGACGCGCCCTTCCGCGCCGCGCAGACCCGGTAGTACGGTCACGAAACGTACTTACCGGACATCTGTCGTGGAGGAAGAGCATGCTCACCGTTGACCTGGTCCGCCGCGGCGCCGCCCGGTTCGGGCCCCGCACCGCCGTCCGCTTCGGTGCCGAGTCGCTGACGTATGCGCAGGTGGACGCCGCGGCGAACGCCATGGCGCGGGTGCTGCACGCCCACGGCGCCGAGCCGGGCGCGCGCGTGGCGCTGCTGATGGGCAACGGGTTGTGGTCCATCGCCATGGACTTCGCCTGCCTCAAGGCGGGGGTCACGCGGGTGCCGCTCAACGCGCGGCTGTCCGCCACGGAGCAGGGCCGCATGCTCCAGGAGACGGAGGTGCGCCTCCTGGTGCACGACGCCGCCCTGGCCGAGCGGGCGGGCGAGCTCGCCGAGGCGCACGGCCTGACGACGCTGGGCCTCGGCGCGGCCGGCGCCGTCGGCGGACCGGACCTGCTCACGGCGATGCAGGACGTCTCCACCGCCGACCCGAACCTGCCCGCGCACCCGCGGGACCCGATCCTGCTGCTGTACACGTCGGGCACCACGGGCACGCTCAAGGCGGTCGAGCACACCCAGGCCAGCTACGCCGCGATCGTCACGAACATCCTGACCAACCTGGTCAGCCCCGCGCGCGACTCGGTGATGCTGCACGCGGCCAGCCTGATCCACGCCAGCGGCACGTTCGTGCTGCCGTACTGGCTGCGCGGCGGGGAGTCCGTGGTGCTGTCCGGCTTCGAGCCCCAGGGCTACGTCGACGCGATCGCCCGGTACCGCGCCACCGAGATCAACCTGGTGCCCACGATGATCGGGATGCTGCTCTCGTCCGGGGTCGCCCAGCAGGCGGACGTGTCCTCCCTGCGCACCGCCATCTACGGCGCCAGCCCCATGCCGCGGCCCGTGATCGAGCAGGCCATGGACGTGTGGGGCCCCCGGTTCGCGCAGTACTACGGCCAGACCGAGGCGCCGCTGTGCCTCACGGTGCTCGACGCCGCCGACCACGTCGACCCGTCCCTGCTGGGCTCCTGCGGCCAGCCCGCGCTCGACGCCCAGATCCTCGTCACCGACGACGCCGGCACCCCCGTCGCGCCCGGCGAGATCGGCGAGATCCGGGTGCGCGCGCCGTTCACCATGGCCGGCTACCACGCCGCCCCCGAGCTGAACGCCGAGATGTTCGCCGGCGACGGCTGGCTGCGCACCCGCGACATGGCCCGCGTGGACGAGCGCGGCTACCTCTACCTCGTGGACCGCCGCAGCGACATGATCATCACCGGCGGCTACAACGTCTACCCGCGCGAGGTCGAGGACGTGCTGCTCGCCCAGCCGTCGGTGGCCCAGGCCGTCGTCGTCGGCGCCCCCGACGACACCTGGGTCGAGGCCGTCACCGCGTTCGTCGTGCCCGCGCCGGGCGCCGCCGTCGACGAGGCCGCGCTCCAGGCCGCCGTCCGCGACAAGCTCGCCGGCTACAAGGTGCCCAAGTCCGTGCGCGCGGTCGACTCGGTGCCGCTGTCGCCCGTCGGCAAGGTGCTGCGCCGCGCGCTGCGCGAACCCCTGTGGGAGGGCAGCCGATGAGCGTCCTGGTCACCCGCGAGGGCAGCGTCACCCTGATCGGCATCGACCGCCCCGAGCGACGCAACGCCGTCGACGGCCCCACGGCTGCGGCGCTCGCCGCCGCGTTCCGGGCCTTCGACGCCGACGACGCCGCGACCGCCGCCGTGCTGTACGGCACGGGCGGCACGTTCTGCTCCGGTGCCGACCTCAAGGCGCTCGGCACCCAGGACGGCAACCGCGCCGCGCCCGACGGCGACGGGCCCATGGGCCCCACCCGGCTGCGGCTGAGCAAGCCCGTCATCGCTGCCGTGTCCGGCCACGCCGTCGCGGGCGGGCTGGAGCTGGCGGCGTGGGCCGACCTGCGCGTCGCCGACGAGACCGCGGTCTTCGGCGTCTACTGCCGCCGCTGGGGCGTCCCGCTGATCGACGGCGGCACCGTTCGGCTGCCCCGGCTGATCGGGCAGTCGCACGCGATGGACATGATCCTCACCGGCCGGTCCGTCGAGGCCGACGAGGCGCTGCGCATCGGCCTGGCCAACCGGGTGGTGCCGGCGGGGCAGGCGGTGTCGGCGGCCGTGGGGCTGGCGGCGTCGCTCGCGGCGTTCCCGCAGGTCTGCCTCCGCGAGGACCGCGCGTCGGTGCTGGACCAGTGGGGCCTGGGCGAGCCGGAGGCGCTGGCCCAGGAGTGGGCGCACGGCGAACGCTCCCTGTCGGCGGACGCCTACGCGGGCGCGGCCGACTTCGCCGCGGGCGCCGGCCGCCACGGCACCCCGGCCTGACGCGCGGGCCCGGCCGACTTCGCCGCGGGCGCCGGCCGCCACGGCACCCCGGCCTGACGCGCGGGCCAGGCTGACAGTGGCCGGCCCGTGGCCGGCCCGTGGCCGCCAGCAGCCGGGCGGCCGCCGCCAGCGGTCGCGTCGCCCGTGGCCGGGCCGCGGCCGCCCTGCTTCGGCGGGTTCTCTTTGAGGCCCTGGTTTCTCCTCTTTCAGGCGGCTGAAAGAGGAGAAAACAGGGCCTCAAAGGTGATCGGGCGGACGCCGTGGATGGGCGACTCGGGCGGACGCCGGGGGTCGGGTGACGGGGTCACGCCGGGAGGCGGTCGACCGGGGCGTCCCAGTCGATGCGGTAGTCCGTGACCCAGTCGTTCGTGGTGCGGGCCGCGGCGCGGCTCACCAGCGGCAGGATCACGCGGTCGCGCAGCACCCGGGTCAGCGGGTTGGGGATCTTCTGGTTCGAGGTGCGCTTCGCCTGGGCGATCAGCCGCTCGACCCGCGTCCGGCGCGCCGCCTCGAAGGCCGCGAACGCCGAGGCCGGGTCGCGGTGGTCGCGCAGGAACCGGGCGAGCAGCACGCCGTCCTCGATCGCGAGCGAGGCGCCCTGCCCGGAGGTCGGCGAGATGCCGTGCGCCGCGTCGCCCACGAGCCCGATCGGCCCGCGGTGCCAGACGGGCACGCTCGGCAGGTCGAGCGTGTTCCACGGCGCGATGATCTCCGGCGTGGCGGCGAGGATCCGCAGCGCGGGTCCGGCGTCGTCGGCGAAGAGGCGCACCAGCTCCGCGCGCCACCGGTCGGGGGTCCAGGCGGCGAGCTCGGCATCGGTCGCCGCGCGGGCGCGCGGCACGTTCGCGAACCACCAGACGTCGCCCGGGCCGCGGTTCACGTAGGCGAAGAAGGCTCGTCGGCCGAAGATCATGGTGAACACGCCCACGGGGCCGTCCACCGAGACGCCCGAGGCGTAGCCGCCCGTGTTGAGCAGCCCGGTGTAGCGGGGCGGCGGGCAGGCCGGGTCGAGGATCGCCCGGGTGCGCGAGTGCAGGCCGTCGGCCCCGATCAGCAGGTCGCCCTCGACGGTGGTGCCGTCGGCGAAGGAGGCGACGACGCCGCCCGCGCCCGCCGCCGCGGCGTCGGCGCCCCCGACCGTCGCGGCGTCGACGAGCCGCCTGCCGTAGTGGATCGGGATGCCCCGGCGCACGGCCTCGTCGCGCAGCCGGACGTAGAGGTCGGACCGCCGGACGGTCTGGCTGACCGTGCCCGCGTCGCCGTCCCGGCCCATCCCGAGGTGGGCCAGGAGCCGCCCGTTCGACCCGCGCAGCT
This sequence comes from Promicromonospora sp. NPDC059942, assembly GCF_042731755.1. NCBI lineage: Bacteria > Bacillati > Actinomycetota > Actinomycetes > Micrococcales > Promicromonosporaceae > Promicromonospora > Promicromonospora sp. NPDC059942. The sequence goes on along the minus strand of NZ_JBHWLR010000005.1, from coordinate 411,335 downwards.
CCAGCGCGGGCGTGTCGAAACCACCGAGGTCACGGTGGTCGATGTCGAGCACCCGCAGGGCGGCCAGCCCGTTGGGTGCCAGGGTGAGGTAGGCGCCGACGCCGTCCGCGGTGCGGCCGTAGGCCTCGTGGATCTCGGCGTCGACGCCCGCCTTCTGCAGGGCCATGGCGGTCACGGGTCCGGTGATGCCCGCTCCGATGATGATCGCTCTCATGCACTCACCATAAAATGGCTAACCATAAGATGGCAAGGTGTCTCGTCGACAAGCAGCCGCCACCCCGCCGCCTAGGCTGGGCGCCGTGACCCAGGACTCCCGGCCGCGCTCCCCGCTCGCCATGGTGCTGCTCGCGCTGCTCGCCGAGGAGCCGATGCACGCCTACCGCATGCAGCGGCTGATCAAGACGCGGCGCAAGGACGACGTCGTCAACGTGGCCCGCAGCAACAGCGTCTACCAGTCGATCGAGCGCCTGCTGCGCGACGGCCTCATCGAGGTGCACGAGAAGCTCGCGGCCGACGCCGGCCCGGCCCGGATCGTCTACGCCCTGACGCCCGACGGCTCCGCGGCCCTGCGCCGCTGGATGGACGCGGCGCTCGCGACGCCCGCGCGCGAGTTCCCCGAGTTCCGGGCGGTGCTGGCCGTGGTGGCCATCACCGGGCCGGACCTGGTCCGGGACCGGCTCGCGGAGCGCGTCACGGCGCTGGAGGCCGCACTGGCCGCGGCCGAGCGCGAGGCCGCCGACGCGCAGGAGTGGGGCCTGCCCCGCGTGCTCCTGCTGGAGCACGAGCACCTCCTGGTCACCACGCGCGCGGAGCTGGACTGGGTGCGCGGCGTGGTCGCCGACCTGCGGTCGGGGGAGCTGACGTGGGACACGCAGGAGATGCTGGACTCGCGCCCGCCGGTGTGAGGTCGCGTCCGGGTGATCAGCCTGCTCGGGGCGCGTTCCGGATCGAGGGAACGGGGCGCCGGGCGTAGCATCCGAAGGTGTTCTTTCGGACCGTCGCCACCTCCGCCGCGATCCTGGTCGCGCTGGCCGTCACGGGCGCCGTCGCGGGCCCCGCCTGGGAGCCGGAACCGGTGACCGAGCACCTGCACATGGCCACCTCCTCGACGGCGATCGGGGGTGCCGACCCCGAAGCCGGGGAACCCGGTGACTTCGAGGTCCACGAGACCGCGGTGACCATCCCGCTGGCCGACGGCCGGGAGGTGGGCGGGCTGCTGCGCGAGCCGGTGGAGACGGGCGACCCCGATGCCGGCACTGCCGGCGAGGACGCCGGCCGTCCCGGGATCGTGTTCGTGCACGGCGCGGGCACCGGCAAGGCCACCGACGCGTTCACGCTGGCCGCGACCGCGCTCGCGAGCGCGGGGATCACCACGCTGGTGCCGGACAAGCGGCTCGACAACTACTCGACCCGGCACCGCGACTACGAGCAGATGGCGCGCGACTACTCCTGGTCGGTGCGGTTCCTGCGGGAGGTCCCGGGCGTGGACCCGGACGACGTGGGCCTGTACGCCGAGTCGGAGGGCGCGTGGGTGTCGCCGGTGATGATGGTGGACGACCCGCGGCTCGCGTTCCAGGTCCTGGTCTCGGCGCCCGTGGTGCCGCCGCGGCAGCAGGCCGCCTACGCCGTCGACAACTACCTGCGCAACACCGACGTGCCCGGCGGGGTGTTCCGGGCGATCCCGCGTGCGGTGGGCATGAAGGTGCCGGGCGGCGGGTTCGAGTACGCCGACTTCGACGTCCGCCCCTGGCTCCGGGAGCAGGAGGACCCGATCCTCGCGGTCTTCGGCACCAACGACGCCTCGATGCCGCTGGAGCAGGGCACGCGCGAGCTCCTGGCCCACGCCGACGACGTGACGGTGCGGTTCTACGAGCGCGCCAACCACGGCATCAACGTGGAGACGCCCGGCGGGCTGGTGCTGCACCCCGACTTCGCGCGCGACGTCGCCGACTGGGTGCTGGGGCTGCCGGCCACGGCGTCCGCCCCGCCGCAGGTCGCCGGGGCGCAGCCCGAGCAGCTCTACCTCGCGAACCCGGTGCCGCAGCCGCACTGGTACGGCGACGGCGACTGGCTGGTCGGGGTGGTCGTCACCGCCGGCGGGCTGCTGGTCGTGGGCCCGCTGCTGCTGGGCGGCGTGGCCGTCGCGGGCGGTGTGGCCCGACGGCGGTCCGGCCGCCCGGGTGTCCGTCTCGCCCGGGGGCTGCGCGCACCCCTGACCGGGCTGGGTGTCGGGTCGGTCGCGACGATGCTCGGCCTGGCCGCCTACCTCGGGGCGGTCGCGCGGCTGGCCCTGGACTACGAGAAGAACGCCCTGGTGGTGCAGGGCGGCTGGATCGCGGTGCGGCTGCTGGGTCTCGTCGCCGTCGTCGCCGCCGCGCTGCTGCTGAACCGGGTGCGCGACCTGAGGTTGTCGGTGGCCGACCGGGGTCCGGCGGACGCCGGCCGCGCCGACCCGGTGCCGCCGGACGCCGACCGCGCCGTCCCGGGCCCCGCGGACGCCGTCCGGCCGGAGCCGCACCGTCCCCACCGCGCCGCCGTCGCCGTGGTCTCCACGGGCTTCTGGGCCACGGTGCTGGGCGCGACGGCGCTGCTGGTCACCCTCGCCTACTGGGGTGCGTACCAGCTGGGAATCTGACTTCGGTTCAACAGGCCGGAAACGACCGCACCGGCTCTGCTCGTGGTCGCCGAACGCCTGGTGAACCGGCGTCAGCAGCCGACCTGGACCGCCGCTCCCGCCAGCCGGCGGGCCGGGGCGGCGTCGGGGATCTCGTCCGGGAGCCGCAGGTGCCGCACCTGGTCCACGTGGGTGGTCGTCGCCAGCGCCGCGCTGTACCCAGCCGGTGCGGGCACGTGCGTCAGGTACGGCCGGGGGTGGGGGAGCCGGACCGACGGGTCGGCCGTGACCAGGCTCGGGCGGGGCCCGGTCACGTCGAGGTCCCGCAGGGGGATCGCCAGGCCGTGCCCCGTGAGCTTCGTCGTCGCCTCCTTGCGCGTCCACGACGCGAGCAGCGCGTCCGCGCGGTCGCGGGCCGGGAGACGGCGCCAGGCGTGGTGCTCGGCGCGCGAGAGCGCGGCCGCCGCGAGGTCGTCCAGGTCCCGGTCCGCGGGCCGGGCGTCGAGGTTCGCGCCCACCCGGCCGTCGCCGACCACGGCGACCAGCACCCAGGCGCGCGTGTGCGACACCGAGTAGTCGAGCGCCGCGCCCGCGACGTGCGGCCGGCCGTGCTGCGGGTCGCCGCACCGGTCGCACCCGCGCTCCACCACGACCTCCTCCGGGGCGACGCCGAGATACCGGGACAGGATGAGCCGCTGCGCCGCGCGGGACGTCAGGTGGACGTCGCCGGCCAGTGCGTCCAGACCCACGAGCTGCTCCCGATCCGGTACGGTCAGCAGGCGCGTCCAGGCTTCGCGGCGTCGGACCGGAACGAGCCAGACCTCGCAGGTGCGGGGTGCCGGTGCGGCTGCTGGGTCCATGCGTTCTCCTGTGACCTCGGTGTGCTGCCGGCTGTCGCCGACGGCGGATGTCGCACGCACACCAGATGTGATGGACGTGCGCAGAAATACAGGTGTGACCGGACTCGCCGTGCCACGGCCTGACAGAGCCGGTACCCAACGGGTAGAAACGTGGTGGGCCCCAGCGCCGCCAGCCACACTTCCCCAGTCTCGACCAGCGGCGTTATCGAGGAGTGAACGGATGATGGACCAGCACGCTTCGGAGCGTGACGAGAGAACTTCGGCAGCCGGTGCGGACGACGCCAACGGCGCGCCGACGGAGAGCCTCGGCCACGAGCACGTCGCCACGCTCGCCCCGGAGACCGGGCCCGGCACCGCCGCCGAGGACTCCGGCGAGGTCCGGCCGTTCGCGAACATCGCGGCCGCCGACTACGTGCGGGACGCCATCGCCGCGCTCGCCCTGCTCGTGTCGCTCGCCCTCCCGTGGAACCTCGCCGACCGCTCGGCGGACCGGGTCGAGGTCGTGCTGGCGGTCGCGCTGTCGCTCGCCTCGCTGACCCTGCCCTACCTCGCGCGCTTCGGCGTGCTGCCCGTCACGTGGACCGTGCACTCGACGCGCCGCGCCCGCCTGATCGCCGGGCTCCCGCTCGCTGTGATCGGCCTGGTCCACCTCGTGCTCGACCTGCGCGGCGGCGCGGGCGTCGGCACCGGCCTGGGCCTCGCGCTCGCCGGCGCGGCACTCGCCGCGACCCCGCGCGACAGCGAGCTCGGGCCCGTCGACCAGGACGGCGCCGTGGTGCGCGCCTGGCGCTTCGGCCTCGCCGGCGTGGGGGCGCTCATCGCCCTGGGCGCCGTCATCTCCACGCTGCTCGCCGAGTTCGCCGACGGCGCGACCCTGGGCGACCGGCTCCTGGCGCCCGTGTGGCTCGCGCTCTCGCTCGGCCTGGTATGGCTGCTGGTGGGCGGCACCGTGCGGCACGACCGGCCGTCCCGGCTGGTGCTCGTCGCCGTCGGCATCGTGCTCGCGCTCCTGTTCGTCTTCACGTCCGGCGGCGGGCTGACCGGCATGGAGTCCATGCAGCCCGGCGTCACCGACCCGAGCAGGTTCGGCCTGGTGCTGCTCCCGCTCGCCGCCGCGCTGGCGGGCTCGCCCGCCGTGCGCCGCGACCCCGCGGCGGCCGACGCAGAGGAGAGCACCGAGCACGCCGCCGGCGTCTGGGTGCGGGTGGCGATCCGCGCGTTCGACGTCATCGTCCTGCTCGCCGTGTGCAGCGCGCTGGCCGCGCTCGTGCAGCTCATCGACCCCGGCTTCATCGGGTCCGGCGCCGGCGTCACGCTGGTGCTGCGCCTCGTGCTCGGCGTCGTCGTGGCCGGCATCGCCTGGTTCGCGCGCCGTTCCCTCAAGCGCGACCCCAACACGGGCCACGTGCCCGCCGTCGGCGCCGCGTGCGTCGCGGGCGTGCTGGGCCTCGTCGTCGTCATCGCGACGTCGGGCGCGAGCCTGGGCGTGAACCTCGGCGACCTGCTCATGGCGCTCGCCCTGCCCATCGTCGCGGCGAGCGCGCTGATGGTGCCCAAGGCGGTGCGCGAGCACTTCCAGACCGCCGGCATCGGCGGCGAGGCCGACGTCGACCGCAGCCAGGCCTACGTGTGGGCCCCGGCGCGCCCCAAGGGCGACAAGGCCCCGCCGGTCACCCTGCCGGAGGAGCCCGTGCGCAGCGCGCCGGAGCTCCGGCGTCCCGCCGAGCCGCGCCGGGTCACCTCCACTGGTGCCGTGCGGACCGTCGCGGGTGCCAGCGCCGCGCAGCGCGGCGTGGCCCCCGTGCAGGCGTCGCAGCCCGCGCAGCCGGTCTCGGGCGAGGTCTCGCTCGGCTCGATGCGCACGGTCGAGGACCTGCCGGCGGCGGCCGCGCCGGTCGACGCGACCGCGACGATGCCCCCGGTCCGCTCGGGCGCGACGCCGGTGGCCGCGCAGCCGGCGTCGGACACCCAGCGGACGGCGCACCCCACCGCGCACCCGACCGCGCGCATCCGGCCCGTCGGGAACGGCCAGCAGGCCGCCGCGGAGGGCTCGACCGGGCCCGACGAGGGCCAGGAGCACCCGACACGCCGGGTCGTGACCGGGCAGGGCACGCAGAGTGCGCAGGGCGCCGCGGCGTCGGACTACGGCTCAGAGTCGGGCCACACCGCGGTGCTGCCGCCCGTCGGCGGCCGGTGGACCCCCACCGTCGCGCTCGACCCGGCCACGCCGCTCGCGGACCTGGCGAAGATCGTCCAGGAGGCCCCGCACCTGCGCCCGCAGGTCGCGGCGAACCCGTCGACGTACCCGGCACTGCTGGACTGGCTGGGCGCCCTGGGCGACCCCCAGGTCGACGCGGCCCTCCGCAGCCGCCGCTGACCCCCGACATGTGAGACGTACAGGTCACTCCGGTGACCTGTACGTCTGACATGTGTGCGCTGGGCGTCGCTCCTGCACGTGGGGTCAGGTCCGGATCGTGGGCGTGACTGGCGCCCGCGGTCCGGACGAGGGGTACAGTGACGGCGTGCGCCTGACGGTGATCCTTCTCCTTCGCTGCCGCGACGAGGCCTAGACAGGCCGGTCCCTCGTCGCGGAGGCTTGGTGTGCCGGCCAACCTCACCGAGCGAAGGACACATGATGGAGAACAGCATCACCGCCACCACCCCCGGCGGAGTTCACGAGACGACCGTGCACGGCGCAGCAGGCGGGATCATCGAGGACAACCCGCAGCAGACGTCGGGCATGCCAACGCAGAAGTACCGGCCCTTCCACGAGCAGATCAGCCTCGAGCTGCCTGACCGCACCTGGCCGGGCAAGCGCATCGAGAAGGCCCCGCGCTGGTGCGCGGTGGACCTGCGGGACGGCAACCAGGCCCTGATCGAGCCGATGGACGTGGAGCGCAAGCTGCGCATGTTCGAGCTGCTGGTCCAGATGGGCTACAAGGAGATCGAGGTCGGTTTCCCGTCGGCGAGCCAGACCGACTACGACTTCGTCCGCAAGCTGATCGACGAGAACCGGATCCCCGACGACGTGGTGATCCAGGTGCTGACCCAGGCCCGGGCCCACCTCATCGAGCGCACCTACGAGTCGATCACGGGCGCCAAGCAGGCGATCGTGCACCTGTACAACTCGACGTCCGTGCTGCAGCGGGAGGTCGTGTTCCGCTCCGACCAGGACGGCATCGTGGACATCGCGCTCGACGGCGCGAAGCTGTGCCGCAAGCTGGAGGAGACGGTCCCCGGCACGCGGATCTACTACGAGTACTCCCCGGAGTCGTACACCGGCACGGAGCTGGAGTTCGCGGTCCGCATCTGCAACGAGGTCATCGAGGTCTTCGAGCCGACGCCGGAGCGCAAGGTCATCATCAACCTGCCCGCGACCGTCGAGATGGCCACGCCCAACGTGTACGCGGACTCCATCGAGTGGATGAGCCGGCACCTCGCCCACCGCGAGAACGTCATCCTGTCGCTGCACCCGCACAACGACCGCGGCACGGCCGTCGCGGCCGCCGAGCTGGGCTACCTGGCCGGTGCCGACCGCATCGAGGGCTGTCTGTTCGGCAACGGCGAGCGCACGGGCAACGTCGACCTGGTGACCCTGGGCATGAACCTGTTCTCGCAGGGGATCGACCCGCAGATCGACTTCAGCGACATCGACGGCATCCGCCGCACGGTCGAGCACTGCAACCAGATGCCGGTGCACGAGCGGCACCCCTACGTGGGCGACCTGGTGTTCACGGCGTTCTCGGGCTCGCACCAGGACGCCATCAAGAAGGGCTTCGAGCACATGGCCGGGCGGGCCGAGGCTGCCGGTGTGGGCGTCGACGACCTGGACTGGGGCGTGCCGTACCTGCCGATCGACCCGCGCGACGTCGGGCGGTCGTACGAGGCCGTGATCCGCGTGAACTCGCAGTCGGGCAAGGGCGGTGTGTCCTACCTGCTCAAGAGCGAGCACAACCTGGACCTGCCGCGCCGGCTGCAGATCGAGTTCTCGCACGCCGTGCAGAAGGTGACCGACGAGCAGGGCACCGAGGTGACCGGCGCGGACATCTGGCGCATCTTTACCGACGAGTACCTGCCCGTCGAGGAGAACGCATCGTCCGGCCTGGAGCACTGGGGCCGGCTCACGCTGCGCGGCACCCGCGCCGTCTCGGCCGAGGGCGCGCAGGACACGCTCGAGGTGGACGTGACCGACCGCGGCAAGGAGCTGACCCTGACCGGCACGGGCAACGGCCCGATCGACGCGTTCGTGAACGCGATCGCGCAGGTGGGCGTGGACGTACGGGTGCTCGACTACACCGAGCACGCCCTGTCCGAGGGCGGCGACGCGAGCGCTGCGGCGTACGTCGAGTGCGCGGTGGGCGACGACGTCCTGTGGGGCGTCGGTATCGACCCGTCGATCACGCTGTCGTCCCTGAAGGCGATCGTCTCGGCCGTCAACCGCGCGGAGCGCGCGGCGTCCTGACCTACCCACCCACCCCGTCGTTGAGTGCTGGGTGTTTGCGGGTTTTCCGGCCGGAAACCCGCAGATACCCAGCACTCAACTAGTTCGGGGGTTGGTCGAGGCGGCGGAACGTTGCCTCGAAGCCGTTCGTCCATTGGGTGTGGGTCGTCTTGTCGCAGGTGTACTCCAGCGGTTGGGACAGGCCCTCGGGCTCGTAGCTGTCGCCGTTGTCGCCGAGCTTCCGTGTGACCTCGGTGTCGCCGAAGTCGACCGTCTCGAAGGTGAGCGTGCCGCCCTTCGTCGAGACCGTGTACGTGGCCGTGCCGCTCCAGGTCTCGACGTACTCCCCGGCGGGCAGGTCGGCGCGGAGCGGCTCCGCGTCGTCGAACTCCACGACCTGGGTCCCGTCGGGGCGGAACTCCACCACCCGCCCGGTCCAGCCCGTGGTCGGGTACGTCTCACCCTGGGCCGAGATCTCCGTCGCCAGGTCCGTCTGCTCCCAGCGCCCCACGAGGCACTCGTCGATGACCGACGGCGGCGCGGTGGAGGCCGAGGCGGACGGCTCACCGGAGGCCGGGGCCGGGTCCGAGGTCTGTCCGGACGGCGCCGCCGACGGCGTTCCCGTCGTGCCGGCCTCCGCCTCCCCGGACCGCAGGCCGAGCACGGCCGCCGTCGTGCCGCCCCCGACGATCACCACGACGGCCGCCGCGACGATCCAGGTGATCGGCCGGGTCAGCAGGCCGCGGCGGGGCGCCTGGGGCTCGGGTTCCGCCCCGGACGCCGGCCCGGGTGCAGGTTCGGACGCCGGCTGGGACGCCGGGCCGGACGCCGGTTCCGACGCCGCGGCAGCCAGCGCGGCCGACGCCGGGCCGTCCGCCCGCACGACCGTCCCGTCGTCGCGCAGCGCGGTCGCGTCGTCGTCCTCCGTGCCGGCGGCCGTGCCGGCGCCCGCCCCGGCCGTACCGGTGCCCGCCCCGGCCGGGAGGATCTTCGCGGCGCCCGTCCGCCCGTCCGCGGGCACGTCGTCGAGGAAGTCGAGCACCTCCGGCAACCCGGGCCGGGCCTCGGGGTCCTTGGCCAGGCACGCCTGGACGAGCGGGAGCAGCCACTCCGGGCACCCGCTCAGGTCCGGTTCCTCGTGGACCACGCGGTAGTAGACGACGGTGGTGTCGCCCTCACCGAAGGCGCGCTGCCCGGTCGCGGCGTAGAGCGCGACGGCGCCCAGGGCCCAGACGTCGGCGGCGGGTGTCGCGAGGCTGCCGCGCACCTGCTCGGGCGCCATGAAGGCGGGCGTGCCGACCTTGAGGCCGGTGCGGGTCAGCGACGTCGAGTCGGACCCCTGGGCGATGCCGAAGTCGATGACGTACGGGCCGTCCTGGGCGAGCAGGATGTTGGACGGCTTGAGGTCGCGGTGCACGATGCCGACCTGGTGCACCGACCGCAGCGCCTCGGCCACGCCGGCCAGCATGCGGCGCACGTCGGGCTCGGGCAGGGGACCCTGGGTGCGGACGACGGCGGAGAGCGCGGGGCCGGCCACGTACTCGACCGCCAGCCACGGCTGGTCGCCGTCCGGGTCGGCGTCGATCAGGGTGGCCAGGAACCGGCCGCGCACCTTCATCGCGGCCGCCGCCTCCCGCCGGAACCGCGTGCGGAACTCTGGGTCCTGGACGTGTTCCCGCAGGATCGCCTTGAGGGCGAGCTTGCGGCCGGTGCGGGTCTCCGCGAGATAGACAGCCCCCATGCCGCCGGCTCCGATGCGGCCGAGAAGCTGGTATCCGCCCAGCTCCTGCGGGTCGCCGGGCTCGAGCGGGTGGATCTGCGGGGCTTCCCCTGAGCCTGGCGCGATCATGGTGCGAAACATACCGGATATCCTTGAATTCACCCGATATTTCGGTCATGGTGACTCGCGTTCCCACAACTTCAGATGCAGGGGGAGAACCATGAAGCGAAAGCTGGTGAGCCGCGCGCTGCCGTCCGTGCTCGTCGCGGGTGGTCTGCTGGTAACGGGCGCCGTCTCCGCGACCGCGGCCGACGGGACGACGTCGAGCGTCGAGCAGCAGTCCGCGGGCCTGGGTGACCTGCTGTCGGGCACCGTCGACGCCGTGGTCGGCAAGGGCGGCGCGGTCGACAGCACGCTGACCCAGGTGACGGACACGGTCGAGCAGGTGACGAAGAAGGACGGCGCGGTCGACGACACCGTCAAGGGCGTCACCGGCGCCGTCGACGCGGTGGCCGGCAAGGACGGCGCCGTCGACGACGTGGTGAAGGGCGTGACCAGCGGCGGGACCGAGAAGCCCGCGGCAGGCAGCGGCCCGGTCGAGGACGTCGTGCGCGGCGTGTCCGGCGCGGTGACGTCGGTGGCCGGCGAGGAGGGCGCCGTCGACGACGTCCTCGGCGCGGACAAGCCCCGGCGCGGCGTGCTGGACGACCTGCCCGCCGAGATCATCGGCGACGTCGGCTCCGTGGGCGAGAACCTCGGCCGCGGCGACGTGCCCGGCACGATCGGCGCGGTCACGGGCGAGGACGGCGTCGTGGACGACCTCCTGGAGAGCCCGGAGCGCGGCGGCCCGGGCGGGGGCGACCCCGGCGACGGGGGCGACGGCGACGGCGGCGGCTCGGGCGGCGGGTCCGACGACGGCGGCACGATCCCGGTGTCGAACACGCCCGGGCTCGGCACCGGAGTCGACATCGGCCTGCCGATCCAGGCGATCGGCGAGGCCCAGGCTCCCGGCGCCCTCGCGCAGACCGGCGTACAGGTCGCCGGCGTGGCCGCCGTCGCGCTCGGCCTCACGGCCGCGGGCGCCGCGCTGGTCCGCGCCCGACGCCGGATGCTGGACACGCAGGACTGACGCCCTGACCCGGCGCCGGCCCTGCTCCGGCCCGGCCGGCGCTCGACGTCGGCAGTCTGCATCGAGGTCGGCACAGGCCTGTGCCGACCTCGATGCCAACTGCCGATCTCACGCCTACCAGTGATGCCAGGTAGCCTCCCGGCATGAACTGGCTGGTCACGATCAACTTCCACCCCGACCGGCTCGTCGCCGACGGCAGCGAGACGCTGATCGAGCGCCTCGCCCACGACCGCGTGTGGCGCTCCCAGTTCGAGACGGGCACCAGCAACGGCGGCCTGACCGCGCACCAGGGCGGCGACCGGTGGCGCTGGGAGCAGCGCATGTTCGACGGCCGGTACGACGACGCCGCACCCCACCTGCGGCCGCGCTACGGCGCGCTGAACCACCGCCGCCGCGAAGCGGGCGCCGCCGTCCGCTTCGGCTCCGCCCACCTGCGCCTGCGCCCGCACGTGCTGGAGCGCACCACGTTCTGCTACCCGGACTCCTTCCTGGAGCCGGAGCACTTCGCCGCCGTCGACCCGGCGCCGCTGGTCGCGCTGGCGGACGCCGACACCACGGCCGGCGTCCACGACCTCCTGGACGACTACGTCGAGGCCCAGGTGCACGGCGTCGTCTCACTGCCGGACGACGTCGAGGCGCTGGTGCTGGACCCCTGCTACCGCGGCACGGCCGAGGCGGGGGCTGCCGAGGGGCTCGGCGTCGCCGTCGAGTGGCACCACGGGTTCTCGCTGCACGTGGACGAGGTGGCCGCGCGCCCGGAGTTCCGGGGACCGGAGATCGTGGACGTCGCGCGCGCCGTCGCAGTCGGGCACACCAGGGACGGCCGGCTGGACGCCCGGGCGATCGGCGCGGCCGTGCGGGCGGGTGAGCAGCACCCGCAGGACCTCAAGAAGGTGTGGCACCACGTGGCGCGCTGGGGGCATGCGTGGTGACCTGCGCCGAAGCCGGCCGGCGCAGGTTCCACAGGGGCGGCGACCCCGGGTACAGCTCGGCGAAGGTCCGCGTGACCTCGAAGCCGTACCGCCGGTAGAACTCGACGTTCTGCGTGGTGCTGGTCTGCAGCGAGACCGGCTGGCCCGCGGCGTCGGCCTGGGCGAGGCCGTCGCGCAGGAGCGCGCTGCCGACGCCGGTGCCCTGCCGCTCCGGGAGCACCACGAGCGTGCCCAGGAACCAGCCCGGTTCGTTCGGGTACGACTGGGCGAGCGTGGCGTACAGGGCGGAGAGCCGGGGCCAGTCGGCGCCCGCGCGGCGGACCAGCGACCGCGTGGCGCGGGTCAGCCGGGGGTCGACGCGCTGGGTGGGGGAGAACGGGTCGTAGGGGTCCTCCGTGCCGGCGGTGGTCCAGGTGGCCAGGCCGATGATCCGGCCGTCGTCCAGCGCGACCCGGGCGGCCTGCGGCGGACGCAGGATGCGCAGTCCCGCCCGGAGCATGATCAGGTGCGGCAGGCGACGCCGTCCGGCGTCCGGCACGGTGTGCGTCCACAGCGGGTCGTCGGCGAACGCGTCCGCCGCGACCTCGGCGGCCTCCCTGCTCTGCCGCGGCCGGAAGTCGGTGATCCTCACGGCCCGGAGCGTACCGACGCCACGGGCGCTCCAGGCCGGGTTTCATCCGCGGCCCGTCGGGTGGGTCGGGTCAGGAGCACCCCCGCCAGGCTGACCACGAACCCCGCCACGGTGAGCAGCGGCAGGTCCTGGCCGAACATGGCCCAGGCCCACGCGGCGGAGACCGCCGGGGTGAGGTAGAGCCAGGTGCTCACCGCCACCGGCCCGCGCGTGCGCTGCACGTACAGGTACATGCCGTAGCCGCCGAGGAACGCCAGCCCGACGAGCCAGGCGATCGCCAGCCAGAAGGTCGGGTCGCTGGGCGGCGCGGCCTGGCCGTTCGCGAGGGCGAGCACGGCGAAGATCCCGAGCGCGACGACGCCCTGCACGGCCAGCGAGTCCAGCACGTCGTGCTCGCCCGGCTCGTCGGGCGCCGGCCACAGGTCGCCCAGCACCGTGGCGGCCGAGAGCGACAGCATGCCGAGCACGGCCCAGAGTGCGCCCGCGGCTCCGTTCCCCGCGGCGACGTCCGGCCCGACGGCGAGGGCGACCCCCGCGAACCCGACGGCCATGCCGACGGCCTGGCGCCGTCCGCCGCTGCTCGTGGACTCGCGCCCGCCGCCGCGCCCGCCTCCGGCCCCGGTCCCGCGCCCCCGCCCGAACCCGGACATGACGACGGCGACCAGGGCCGGCTGCAGCGAGGCGAGCAGGGCAGCGGTCCCGGCCGGCAGGCCCTCCTCGACCGCGCGGAACACGCCGTAGAGGTAGCCGGCCTGGCCGAGGGCGCCCAGCACCGCCTCGCGCCGCAGGTAGCGCGCGCCGTACCGGCGGCCCAGTGCCAGCACCACCACGACCATCAGGGTCCCGGCGACGACGTACCGCCACAGGAGCGTGGTCGCGGCGGGCGCGACCGGCGCCGCGAAGGTCGCGCCCACGAAGCCGGAGCTCCACATCACCACGAGCAGGGCGGGGGCGAGGTGCCCCAGGAGGCTTCTTCTCGTCCGATCAGTCATGCCAACCAGGTAACCATACAGGTCGGTATACTCGCAGTGGACCTGCACCCAGAACCCATGGAGGCACCGTGCCCCGCCGCACCCCCAACCCCGACACCCCCGCCGGCGAGCGGATCCTCGTCGCGGCCAGCGCCCTGTTCTACGAGCGCGGCATCCGCGGCGTCGGCGTCGACCTGATCGCCGACCAGGCCGGGGTCACCAAGAAGACGCTCTACGACCGGTTCGGGTCCAAGGACGCCCTGGTGGCCGCCTACCTGACCCGCCGGCACGAGCGGTGGGCCACGTGGTTCGGGCGGCGGCTCGCGGAGCGCGGGGCGACGGGCCTCGAACAGGTCCTGGTCGCGCTTGAGGTCGCCGAGGAGTGGGCCGACGACAACGTGCGCGGGTGCGCGTTCGTCAACGCCCACGGCGAGATCGGTGCCACCGAGCACCCGGGCAACGCCGTGATCCTGGCCGACAAGCAGTACATGCTCGCCGAGTTCCAGCGCCTGCTGCGCGACGCCGGCCACCCGGAAGCGGAGCGCCTCGGCGAGCAGGTCCACCTGCTCTACGAGGGCGCGATGGTGGCGCACACGACGCGCGCTCAGCCGGACGCGTTCGGCGCCGCGCGTGCCGCGGCGCGGGCGCTGCTCCAGGTCTGACGGCGCCCGGGCGCGCCGCCGACGGCGTCCGGCCGCAACGCCGGCGCCGCGGGCCCGCAACACCCGCTGTGTACTCTCGGCCCGTGCACCAGCAGACGATTCTCCAGCCCGGCACGGGGACGAGCGCCGGCGCCGGCACCGCCGTCGTCGACGGGGCCGCGTACCTGCCCACCTCGACCGAGACCGCCTACTGGGGCCGGCTGCCCTGCGCGGCGGACCGCGCGGTGCTGGCCGTGGACCCGGGCGACGAGGTCGTCGTCGACACCCTGTCCCACGAGGGCATCCTGGAGGACCAGGGCGGCGACCCGCTCGCCTGGTTCGCGGAGCGCGGCGTCGCCGAGGACGCCGTCCTGGCCGACGCCGTCGAGCTCGCCGCCGCCCGCACGTCCCGCCTGGGCGCCCGCACGCCCGGCCTGCCCGACGTGCCGGGAGCGCACGGCGGCCACGTCGTCACCGGGCCTGTCGAGGTGCGCGGCGCGCGGCCGGGCGACCTCCTCGCGATCCGCGTGCTGTCCACCGACCCCCGGGTGCCGTACGGCGTGATCTCCAACCGGCACGGCCGCGGCTCCCTGCCCGGCGAGTACCCGGCCGGCGGGGCGGACATCGTGAGCGTCTTCGCCCAGGTGGACTCCTGGGCCGACGGCGCGGGGCGCGGCTCGATCCCGCTCGCCGAGGGCGCCGAGCGCCGCGTGGGCTTCGATCTGCACCCGTTCCTCGGCATCATGGGCGTCGCCACCGCCGGGGACGAGCGGCCGCACTCGGTGCCGCCGGGGCCGTTCGGCGGCAACATCGACATCAACCTGCTGGGCGCAGGCTCCACCCTGTACCTGCCGGTGCAGGTGGCCGGCGCGCTCGCGTACGTGGGCGACCCGCACTTCGCGCAGGGCGACGGCGAGGTGGCGCTCACCGCGTTCGAGGCCTCGCTCCGGGTGCGGCTCGGCTTCGACCTCGTCCCGGCCGCCGACGCCGTCGCCGCCTTCGGCGAGCTGGCCGGCCCGCTCGCCGAGACCACGGAGTTCCTGGTGCCGACCGGGCTGGACCGTGACCTCGACGTGGCCGTGCAGAACTGCGTGCGCGCGGCGATCGCGCTGCTGGAGGTGCGGTACGGGATGTCGCCCGCGCACGCCTACGCGTACCTGTCGGCCGCCACGGACTTCGACATCTCGCAGGTGGTCGACGTGGTCAAGGGCGTGCACGCACGGATCCGCAAGGCGGACTTCCAGCCACGCTAGGGCGCGCTGCGGCCCGCCGGCGGCGAGCCGTGCGGCGCGCCCCAACGAGTCGAACGTAGGGACGGTCGGCGCTTGAGCGTTCATGCGCCGACAGGCCCTACGTTCGGCCACTCCTACGGACGCGCCCGCGACCCTACGCGGCTCGCTGGCGGTCGTGGCGGTCGGGGAGCCGCTCGAAGCCTGCCGACACGTACGTGGCGACCGCGCCGACGAGCGCGGCCTCCGTGATGACGACGGCGCTGGACGACCCGAGCTCGCGCAGCGCGGCCGCACCGGCCACGGTGATCGCCCGGCCGTAGCCGCGACCGCGGTGGTCCGGGTGCACGCCCAGGGGCTCGACGAGGCCGGGCCTGCCGGGGCCGGCCGACCAGACGGTCGTCGCGCCGACGGGCACTCCCGCGTCGTCGTAGGCGAGCAGGCAACGCGCGTCGGCGTACAGCGGGCCGGCCGCCATGTCGTGCCAGCGCTCGTCCGTGAACGTCGGGCCGCCGAACGCCTCCCGGTGCACGCGGGTCCGGTCGCTCACGCGGTCCGGGCCGACCACCTCGACCCGCACGCCCGGGTCCTCGACGGGGTCGGTGAGGTCGCGCTGCAGCGGCGTGAACGGCTCCTCGGTGCGCCAGCCCTCGGCCGCGAGCAGGTCGCTCACCAGGGCGCCCGGCGGCGCCTCGACGCTGACCTCCCCGTCCGGGAGCACCCCGCGCTCCGGCGCCGTCACGTCGGCGACCAGCCGCCGCGCCAGCTCCTCGTCGCGGTGGGCGTCGGGCGCCGTCGTCATGCGCAGCACCCGTGCCCCGTCGAGGAGGCCGACGGCGAGCACCCGGCCGTCCCGGCTCCAGGTCCGGACGGCCGCCGCGGCGGTCCCGGCGCCGAACCGCTGGTACCAGCCCACGTCCCCGGGGTGCAGCTGCACGGGCCGGGCATCGTCCTGCCACGCGCGCAGCGCGTCGGTCGCGACGGCCAGGTCGCCCGTGCCGGGCGTGCTCATGATGACGGTCATACGGCGATCCAACCCCGCGGCCCACCGGCTCGCGATCTTTTTTCTGGCCCACGTGTGCCATGCCCGCGGCGTGCATCTTGGTGCCAGGAGCGCGGTAGTTGTCCCGAGCAGTCATTCACGGTTCGTGGCACCGTCATCCCACTTCCCGGCATTGTCCGTGAATTGCAAACATTTTCCTATCCGGTCCGGCATCCCGAATCGGCAGAGAAAGCACCGGGCCGGAGAACGGCCCGCTGAAGGGAGAATGTTGATGAGAAGAGCACCTGCGCTTCTCGCGATGATCGCGTTGCTGGCCACCTTCCTGGGGGCCTTCGTGAGCGTGGCGGGACCTGCGTCCGCCGCGGCACGTGACGGGGTCTGCGACAGCGGCGAGTTCTGTTACTACTACAACAGCGACAACGCGGGGTCCGTCTCGGACTTCACGGGCTCGGTGAGCGACTACGGCACCGCGCAGCCGTCCTGCTACGACTTCAAGGGGTCGGGCAACGGCCAGGGCGAGTGCATCAAGAACAACGCGGCCTCGGTGTGGAACCGGACCGGCGAGAACGTCCGTGTCTACTACAACACCGGCTACGGCGGCGAGTACCAGAACATCGGCTCGGGCTACAAGGGCCAGCTCAGCGCGGAGCTGTACAACAACAACGCCTCGCACCAGCTCGTCGGCAGCACCGGCAACGACACCGGGGCACGCAGCGGCACCTGCGAGGACGGCGAGTTCTGCTACTACTACAACAGCGGCAACGCGGGGTCGATCTCCGACTTCACCGAGTCCGCCGGCAGCTACGGCGACTCGCAGCCCACGTGCTACGACTTCAAGGGTGCCGGCGCCGGCCAGGGCGAGTGCATCAAGAACAACGCCGCGTCGGTGTGGAACCGGTCGACCAAGACCGTCCGGGTCTACTACAACAGCAACTACGCGGGCACCTACCAGGACGTCGCCCCGGGGTTCAAGGGCGCGCTCAACAGCACGCTCTACAACAACAACGCCTCGCACCAGTTCGTCGGGGCGACCGCCCCCGGTGGCGGCTCGCGCAGCGGCACCTGCGAGAGCGGCGAGATCTGCTACTACTACAACAGCGGCAACGCGGGGTCCATCTCGGACTTCTCCGACTCGGTCGGTGACTACGGCACCTCGCAGCCGTCGTGCTACGACTTCAAGGGTGCGGGCGCCGGCCAGGGCGAGTGCATCAAGAACAACGCCGCGTCGGTGTGGAACCGGTCCAGCAAGACCGTCTGCGTCTACTACAACAGCTACTACGGCGGTTCCTCGCAGGCCGTGGCGGCGGGCTTCAAGGGCGCGCTGAACGGCACGCTCTACAACAACAACGCCTCCCACAAGTTCATCACGGGCACCACGTGCCCGGTCTCCGAGGGTCCGGTCGACCCGGGCAGCCCCGGTGGCGACACCAGCGGCGACTACGCGCAGAAGGTCGAGCGGGTCATCCAGGCCGCGCTGGCCCAGACCGGCCAGGGCTACACCTACTCCTGGGGCGGCGGCAACAAGTACGGCCCGACCTACGGCATCTGCTGCAGCCCGGGCGGCTACGACGACCGGAGCCGGTTCGGCTTCGACTGCTCCGGCCTGACGCAGTACGCGTTCTGGCAGGGTGCGGGCGTCGACATCGGCACCTACACCGGCGCCCACCTCAGCAAGGGCACCAAGGTCTCCATGAGCAACCTGCAGCGCGGTGACCTGATCATGTGGGGTGGCTGGTCGAGCACCTATCACGTGGCGATATACCTAGGAAACGGCCAGATGGTCGAGGCGGCGCCACCGCGCAACTCGACCAGCGTGCACGTGACGAACGTCTACGGGGGTGACTTCGGTATCCGGGTGAACATGTGATCCGGTCACCCGGCTGACAATGGCACGGTCCTGCCACCGAATGCGGTGGCAGGACCGTGCCATTTGCTGTCCGCGCGGCAGGAATTGTCGTGGCACGGTCAGGTCAGTGCCATTGTCTTGTTACCCGGCCGACGGCGGGAAAGAATGAAAGACAGAAAGCAAGAATCCCGCGTCGAAACGGAGAATTCATCGTGCGTATCAACAACGTGCAGCGCGTCGCCGTCGTCGTCCTCACCGCCCTCCTGCTCACCGGTACCGGCCAGGTCGCCGCCAGTGCCTCCGACCCCCAGTGGGAGACGGCCCCGCCGACCCCCGCCCAGCCCTGACGATCGATGCGGGTCGTCAGCATCCATGTCGAGGCGCCCACCACGGCCTGGACCACGTCGGCGGAGCTCGTCGAGGCGGTCCAGGCCGTCGCCGTACCGCAGGATCAGCTGATGCACGTCTACGCCGGCACGCTGCCCACGGGGTTCGGCGTGGTGATCTTCCTGCTGGTCCCGCTGGAGCAGGCGGCGGCGACAGGGTGCCGCCTGCTGCTCGCCGCGGCGGACTCCCTCGAGCTGCGCGAATGGTCGCTGGGCGCGGTCCGGGTCTGGAGCCCGGCGGAGCTCAGCTGAGGTCGGCCGGGTCCAGCCAGCCCCGGTCCAGCGCCCGCGCGCCGGCCTGGAAGCGGCTGCCGGCGTCCAGCTGCTCCATGAGGGCGCTGCTGAGGCGGCGCACCGTCCGCAGGGACACGCCCAGCCGGCGGCCGGCGGTCTCGTCGGTGGCGCCCTTGGCCCACAGCCGGAGCAGCTCGTGCTCCTGGACCGACAGGCCGTCGTCGTCGCGCCGCCGGTCCGCGCCGAGCGGGGTGGCCGAGCGCCAGGTCTGCGTGAACAGCGCCATGAGGGCGGCCACGACGCCGGGGGAGGTCATCACCACCGCGCCGGAGCCCGCCTCGGTGTTGGCCAGCGGGACCATCGCGTAGCCCTGGTCGATGATCTGCAGCCGGACGGGGACCGTCGCGGCGAGCCGCACCTCGGCCCCGTTGTTGCGCAGCCAGGTCGCGTGGTCCCAGGTGGCCTGGTCGTTGCGGATGCTCTCCAGGTACACGGTCCGCATGCGCACGCCCCGGTCCAGCAGGCGCTGGCTCAGCGCCCGGCTCGACTCCAGCGCGCGCGACGACGTGGCCCGGGTGGGCACGAACGTGCAGAGCTGCTGCGTGCACCGTTCGGTGAGCGTCGCGAGGCGGTCGCGCGCCTCCTCCGCGGTCTCCAGCACTTCGACGTCGGGCCCCTTGCGCACGTTCTGCAGCTCGGAGACGAGGCGCGCCAGGGCGACGCGGCCCTCCTCGATCTCCTGGTTGCGCTGCGCGACCTGCGCCTGCTCCCGGGCGAGGAGGGCGGCGAGCCCGATCTCCGGGCTGACAGGGCGGAACCCGTCGTCGCCCGCCCACGACGCCTCGACGAGCATCAGGCGGGAGAGCTCGTCCAGTGCGTCGCGGACCTGCCGCTCGTCGATCCCGAGGGCCTCGGCGATCTGGTCGGGTCCCGCATCGCGGTCGCGCAGCATCTGCAGGTAGACGGACTCGGCCGTTCCGGACAGCCCCAGGCCTTGCAGCATCTTCGACTCCCCGATCGGACAGACCAAAGGGGCGCCCGGTGGCAGTCCCGGTCTCGGAGGATCGCACAGGGCCGACGGGCGCGACCAGAGGTTTGCGCGGACTTCACCCGCTGCCCGTTGTGGGCCGCTGACCTGCGAACTCTCCCTCCTACCGGGGTCTGCCCGTCGCTCGTCGCCCGGTCCGCTCCCGGAGGTGCGCTTCTACCCCGTCATTGCGCCCGGAACTCGCTGCATTCCGGGCCCAATGACGGGGTAGAAGCGCACCTCCGGCCAGCCCGGGCCCGCACGTGGGCCTGGCAGCATGTGCGCATGGCTTCTGATCTCAGCGTGTGGCGGGTCCGGCCCGAGCCCGGTCCGCTGGTCGCCCCCACCGGTTCCGGCGTGCTCGACGGCGAGACCGTCGCGGTCAAGGACCTGTTCGCCGTGGCCCGCGAGCGCGTCGGTGCGGGCAACCCGGCCTGGCTCGCGGCTGCGCCCGTCGAGGAGGAGCACGCCGACGCCGTCGCGCGGCTGCTCGACGCCGGTGCCGCCGTGGCGGGCATCGCGCAGACCGAGGAGTTCGCCTACTCGCTGACCGGGGCGAACGCGCACCACGGCACCCCGCCCAACCCGCGCGCGCCGGGGCGGATCAGCGGCGGCTCGACGTCGGGCCCGGCCACGGCGGTCGCCGCCGGCCAGGCGAGTATCGCCCTGGGCACCGACACCGGCGGGTCGGTTCGGGTGCCCGCCGCCTACCAGGGGCTGTGGGGCATCCGGCCGACGCACGGCGCGGTGTCGTCCGGGGGCCTGCTGCCCCTGGCCCCGTCGTTCGACACCGTGGGCTGGCTCGCCCGCGACGCCGGCACGCTGGCCCGGGTGGGCGAGGTGCTGCTCCCGGCCGATCCGGCCCCGCTCCCGGAGGGTGCGCCGCTCGTGGTGAGCGACGCCCTGCTGGACCTGGCCGCGCCCGAGGTGCGCGACGCCGTCGGGCAGCTCGCGCGGGCCGCCGGTGCGCAGCCGGTCGACTGGGCGCCCGAGCCGGCCTGGCTCGCCGCGTTCCAGACGCTCCAGGCGGCCGAGGCGTGGGCCGTGCACGGCGCGTGGCTGGCCGACCGGATGGACACCCTCGGCCCCGCGGTGCGCGGGCGGTTCGAGCGGGCGCGGTCGATCGGCGCGGCCGACGCCGAGGCGGCGCGGGCCGACGTCGCGCGGGCGCGGGCACAGATCCGGGACCGGCTGGGGGAGCGGGTGCTCGTGCTGCCGTCCACGGCGACCGTCGCGCCGCGGCCCGAGGACGCCGAGGCCGCCCGCGAGGCGACGATGCTGCTGACCTGCGTCGCGGGCCTCGGCGGCCTGCCGGCGGTGTCGGTGCCGGTGACGACGTCGGGCGGGCTCCCGGCGGGCGCCTGCCTGGTCGGCCCGGCAGGCTCGGACCGCGCGCTGCTCGCGCTGGCGTCCCGTCTCGCGCTGTAGCGGGCGGAGCGTCGGCTGCCGAACGTAGGGTTGATCGGCGCATCAGGCCTCATGCGCCGATCAACCCTACGTTCGGCGTGACCCTGCGTGAGCGGCGGCGTCGGCGAAGATTTACGGGCCTGAAACTCGTGTGCCACTCGCAAATCGCGTTGAAACCGTAGATTTGTCTCATGGACCTCGCGACGTTCAACGCCCTGTCCCCGTCCGACGCCGCGGCGGCGGTCCGCCCGTGCGCCGACGTCGACTCCTGGGTCGACGAGGTGGTGGCCGGCCGCCCCTACCTGCGCCGGGACCAGCTGCTGGTGCACGCCATGCGGTCGGCCGCGGACTGGGGGGCCGCCGAAGTCGACGCGGCCCTGGCGCACCACCCGCGGATCGGCGAGCGTGCCACGGGGGACAGCGCCGAGGCGCGGCTGTCCCGCACCGAGCAGCCCACCGCGGCCGAGGCGACGGCCGCCCGGATCGCCGAGGGCAACGTCGCCTACGAGGCGCGGTTCGGCCGCATCTTCCTGGTCCGGGCGGCGGGCCGCACCGCGGAGCAGATCCTCGAGAACCTCACCGAGCGGCTGGCCAACGACCCCGCCGCCGAGGCGCTGGTCACGGCGGAACAGCTGCGCCAGATCGCCCTGCTGCGGCTGGAGGCCCTCGTCGACGAGACCACCGAGGCGCCCGCCGAGGCGCCGGCCACCCCGGACCCGGCGGTGGCGCCATGAGCACCGCCTCCACCCACGTGCTGGACGCCGCCCGCGGCCTCCCGGCCGCCGGGCTCGCGGTCACCCTGGGCATCCGGCAGGCCGTGACCGACGACGACGGCCGTATCGCCTGGGGCGAGGTCACGCCCGGCCGGCACGTCCTGACGTTCGCCGCCGGCGACTGGTTCGCGGCGCAGGGCCGCGACACGTTCTTCGGGCAGGTGCTGCTCGACGTGGTGCTCGGACCCGAGCACACGCACGTCGCGCTGCTGCTGAGCCCGTTCGCCTACACCACCTACCGGGGGAGCTGAATGTCGATAGTCCTGGGGCCCAACCAGTACGGGAAGGCCGAGGTGCGGCTGGTGCGCGTCGACCGTGACACCGCACGGCACCGCATCACCGACCTGAACATCACCTCGCAGCTCCGCGGCGACTTCCGGGCCACCCACGAGACCGGGGACAACACGGGCGTCATCGCCACCGACACGCAGAAGAACACCGTGCAGGCGTTCGCGCGGGACGGCGTCGGCTCGCCGGAGACGTTCCTGCTACGCCTCGCCCGGCACTTCCTCGCCGAGCCCCAGGTCACGGGCGGGCGCTGGCGTGCGGAGCAGTACGGCTGGGAGCGCATCGCGACGGGCGCGCCCGTGACGGGCACACCAGGGGCCGACGGCGGGACGGGCCACGACCACGCGTTCGTCCGCGGCGCCGCCGAGCGCCGCACGGCCCTCGTGCACGCCGACGACGACGGTCTGGCCGTGCTCGCTGGCCTGAGCGACGTCACCGTGCTGAAGTCCACCGGGTCGGAGTTCTCCGGGTTCCCCCGCGACCGGTACACGACGCTCCCCGAGACCGACGACCGCATCCTCGCGACCGACGTCACCGCCTGGTGGCGGTACGACGCGTCGTTCGCCGAGGCCGCCGGCCCGGCGGACTACGACGAGCGGTTCACCGCCGTGCGCGGGCTGCTGCTGAGCACGTTCGCCGAGCTGCACTCCCTGGCCCTGCAGCAGTCCGTCTACGCGATGGGCAGCGCCGTGCTGGAGGCGTTCGACGACGTCGCCGAGATCCGCCTGTCGTGCCCCAACAACCACCACTTCCTGGTGGACCTGGAGCCGTTCGGCCTGGACAACCCCGGCGAGGTGTTCTTCGCCGCCGACCGGCCGTACGGCCTGATCGAGGCGGCCGTGCAGCGGTCGGAGAACGCAGGGCCGGAGCACCCCGTGTGGTCGACGATCGGAGGGTTCGTATGAGCATCGTCCTCGCGTCCGAGCGGGTGCTGGTCGAGGGCGAGCTGCGCCCCGCCGTCCTGCGCCTCGACGGCGACCGCATCGACCAGGTGTGGTGGGGCACGAGCGACCCCGACGCCGTGCTGAAGCCCGCCGACGACCTGTTCGGCGAGGTGCTCGGCGCGACCCCGGAGCCCCCGCCCGAGGTGGTGCGCCTGGGCGAGAAGGTGGTGCTGCCTGGCGTCGTCGACACGCACGTGCACGTCAACGAGCCCGGCCGCACCGCGTGGGAGGGCTTCGCGTCCGCGACCCGCGCCGCCGCGCTCGGCGGCGTCACCACGATCGTGGACATGCCGCTCAACTCGCTGCCGCCCACCACGAGCGTCGCCGCGCTGGAGACCAAGCGTGCCGCGGCCGAGGCCGTCCGCGACCGCGGCGAGCTGTTCTGCGACGTCGGCTTCTGGGGCGGCGCGGTGCCCGGCAACGTCGAGGACCTGGAGCCCCTCTGGGACGCCGGCGTCTTCGGGTTCAAGTGCTTCCTCGCCGACTCGGGCGTGCCCGAGTTCCCGCCGCTCGGCCCGGACGAGCTGCTGAAGGCCATGGACCGGATCGCCCGGTTCGGCGGGCTGCTCATCGTCCACGCCGAGGACCCGGCGGCGCTCGCGGCGGCGCCGCACCGGCCCGGCCGCGCCTACGCGGACTTCCTGGCCTCCCGCCCCCACGACGCGGAGACGACGGCGATCGCCGGGCTGCTCGACGCCGTCCGCGAGACGGGCACACCCACCCACGTGCTGCACCTGTCGTCCGCGCGGGCGCTGGACCTGCTGCAGGAGGCGAAGGACGAGGGGCTGCCCGTCACCGTCGAGACCTGCCACCACTACCTGGTGCTGGACGCCGAGCACGTGCCCGACGGCGACGCCGCGTTCAAGTGCTGCCCGCCCATCCGCGACCGCGGCAACCAGGACGCCCTCTGGGACGGGCTGCGCGCGGGGATCATCGACTCCGTGGTCAGCGACCACTCGCCGGCCACCGCCGAGGAGAAGTCCGGCGGCAGCCGGCCCGGCGAGACGGACCTCCAGGCCGCCTGGGGCGGCATCTCCGGCCTCCAGGCGGGCTTCCTCGCCCTGGCCGACGCCGCCCGACGGCGCGGCGTGCCCCTGTCCGAGGTGTCCCGCTGGACCTCGGCGAACACCGCCGCGCTCGTCGGCCTGGACCGCGGCAAGCGTCCGCGCGGCGTCATCGCCGAGGGCGCCGCGGCCGACCTGCTGGTCTACGACCCCGACGCGTCCACCACCTTCCGCGCCGCCGAGATGGCACACAAGAACAAGATCAGCGCGTACGACGGCCTGACGGTCCAGGGCGCCGTGGTGCCCGTGCCGGACGGCCGCGCGGCCGCCGGCGTGAGCCGGGGGACGCTGCTCAGGAGGCCCGCATGACCCAGATCCACCCGCCCGCGCGTCTCCTGATGGGCCCCGGGCCCGTCGACGCCGACCCGCGCGTCCTGCGCGCCATGGCCGCGCCGCTCGTGGGCCAGTTCGACCCGTTCATGACCGACACGATGACCGAGGCCATGCTCCTGTGGCGCACCGTCTGGGACACCGCCAACGAGCAGACGCTGCTCGTGGACGGCACGTCCCGCGCGGGCATCGAGGCGGCGCTCGTGTCCCTGCTGGAGCCGGGCGACCGGGTGCTCGTGCCGGTCTTCGGGCGGTTCGGGCACCTGCTCGCCGAGATCGGCGCCCGCGCCGGGGCCGAGGTGCACACGATCGAGGCCGAGTGGGGCACGGTCTTCACGCCGGACCAGATCGAGGACGCCGTCCGCCGCGTGCGGCCGCGCCTGCTCGCCGTCGTGCACGGGGACACCTCCACGACCATGGCGCAGCCGCTCGCCGACCTCGGCCGCATCGCGCACGAGCACGACGCGCTGCTGTACGTCGACGCCACGGCCACGCTCGGCGGCAACCCGTTCCACACCGACGAGTGGGGCATCGACGCCGCGACCGCCGGGCTGCAGAAGTGCCTGGGCGGCCCGTCGGGCAGCGCGCCGGTGACGCTCTCGCCCGCCGCCGTGGCCGCGATCGACCGGCGCCGGCACGTCGAGGCCGGGATCCGGACCGCGGACGACGTCGCGCCGCACGGGGTGCCCATCCAGTCCAACTACCTCGACCTCGCGCAGATCATGGAGTACTGGGGCCCGCGCCGCCTCAACCACCACACCGAGGCCACGTCCATGCTCTACGCCGCGCGCGAGTGCGCCCGGCTCCTGGTCGCCGAGGGCATGGCCACGGCCGTGGACCGGCACGCGCAGCACGGCGCCGCGATGCTGGCCGGCGTGCTCGGGCTGGGCCTGGAGGTGTTCGGCGACGTCGCGCACAAGATGCACAACGTGGTCGCCGTGCGCATCCCCGACGGCGTGGACGGCGACGCCGTGCGCGGCGGCCTCCTGGACGACTTCGGCATCGAGATCGGCACCTCCTTCGGCCCCCTGCACGGCGTGGTGTGGCGCATCGGCACCATGGGCTTCAACGCCCGCCGCGACGCCGTCCTGACCACGCTCGCGGCCCTGGAGCACGAGCTGCGCCGGGCCGGGTTCCACGCCCCCGCGGGCGGCGGCGTCACGGCGGCGCTCGCGGCGTACGACGGCGCGGGCCACGGCGGCTTTCCCGACACGGTTCCCAGCACCGGCACCGGCACCGGCACCGGCACCGGCACGGACGCCGTCGTCGCGAAGGAGGCACGCCTGTGACCGAGATCGGCACCACCGAGTGGGTCATGGCCCGGTGCGACGACCTGACGCGGCACTCCGCGCGGCCGGACGCCCTGGAGCGCGTGTACCTCTCGCCCGAGCACTCCGCCGCCAACACCGCGGTGCGGGCCTGGATGCTGGACGCCGGCCTGGACACCGAGATCGACGCCGCCGGGAACATCTGGGGACGGCGCGCCGCCGACGGCACGCCCCAGCGTCCCGCCACCCCGGGCGAGCCCGCGCTCGTGCTCGGCTCCCACCTCGACACCGTGCCCGACGCCGGGCGCTACGACGGGATGCTCGGCGTGGTGCTCGCGATCGCCGTCGCGCACCGGCTGCGCGACACGGTCCTGCCGTTCGCACTGGAGGTCGTGGGGTTCTCCGACGAGGAGGGCACCCGGTTCGGCAAGGCGCTGCTCGGGAGCTGCGCGGCGTCGGGCCAGTGGGACCCGGCCTGGTGGGACCAGGCGGACGCCGACGGCGTGACCCTGCGCGAGGCGTTCCTGCGGTTCGGCCTGGCCCCGGACCGCGTGGGCGACGCCGCCCGCAACCCTGCTGACCTGGTCGGATACCTGGAGGCGCACATCGAGCAGGGGCCCGTGCTGGAGGCCGAGGGCCTGCCGCTCGGGTACGTCACGACCATCGCCGGGGCGCGGCGGTTCGTGCTGACCGTCACCGGCGAGGCCCGGCACGCGGGCGGCACGCCGTTCGCCCGACGCCGGGACGCGCTGGTCGCCGCCGCGCACCTCGTCACGCGGATCGAGCAGCTGGCCCGGGCGACCGACTGCCTCGCCACCGTGGGCGACCTGCGCGTCGAGCCCGGCGCCGTCAACGTGATCCCCGGCCGGGCCGAGCTGACCCTCGACCTGCGCGGGCGCACCGACGCCGGCCGCGACGCGCTGTGGGACCAGATCGCCGCGGCCGGGCGGGAGATCGCCGCCGCGCGGGGCGTCACGTTCGAGCACGCCGAGACCCACCGGGCGCCGTCCACCACGTGCGCCCCGCGGCTGATCGACGCCGTCGCGTCGGGTATCGCGGAGGCGACCGCGACGTCGTCGGAGCCGCTGGGGCTGTGGAGCCCCGCCGGCCACGACGGCATGGCGATGGACGCCGTGACCGACGTGGGCATGCTGTTCCTGCGCTGTCGCGACGGGATCAGCCACCACCCGGACGAGCACGTGGACGCCGCGGACGTGGGCGTGGCCCTGGAGGCCTACACGGCCGCGGTGCTGGCCCTGGCGAAGGAGATCGGATGACATCGCTCGCGGACCGCCCGCTCGAGGACCGGATCGCTGCCGGCTACCGGGAGCTGTCCCCGCAGGAGCGCCGTGCCGCGGACGCCCTGCTCGACCACCTCGGCGACCTCGGGACCTACCGCGCCACGGAGCTCGCCGCCCTGGCGGGGGTGTCCAAGGCGACGATGAGCCGGCTGTTCCGCAAGCTCGGCTACGAGGACTTCGAGGGGCTGCGCGAGGACCTGCGCACGCAGCGCGGGCGCGGCCTGCCCATCGCCGTCGACCCGTCGCCCGGCCTGCGCGAGCGGCTGGAGCAGGAGGTCAAGAACCTGGAGAAGGTCTACGCGGCGCTCGACGACGGCCTGCTCGACCAGATCGCGGACGCGCTCGCGACCGCGCGCGACGTGGTGGTCGTCGGCCGCCGCGGGTCGCTCGGCCCCGCGACCCAGCTCCGCCGCAACCTGATCCAGGTGCGCGGGCGCGTGCACCTGGCACCCGGCCCCGGCCAGTCGCTGGCCGACGACCTCGTGGGGCTCGGCCCCGACGACGTCGTCGTGGTGGTCTCGATCCGCCGGCACGCGTTCCGGGTGGGGGAGATGGTCGAGTCGCTGCTGGCCGACGGCGTTCGCGTGCTGCTGCTCGCCGACACCAGCCTGCGGCACCTCGCCGGCAGCGTGACCTGGTGGATCGAGTGCCCCATCGCGACCGAGGGCGCGTTCGACTCGCTGGTCGCGCCGGTCAGCGTCGTGGCGATGCTGTCCGACCGGGTGCACGAGGTGCTCGACGGTGCGGGCGCGCGCGTCGAGGCGATCGACGCCCGGTACGAGCTGCTGCGTGAGATCGACGAGAGGTGACCTGCGCTCCATGGATCTCGACATCGACACCGTGCGGGTGGCGCGGAGCCGCGCCGACTGCGCGCTGCTGCCCGGCGAGGCGTTCCTCGGCGGGGGCACGTTCCTGTACTCGGAGCCGGTGCGCCCCGGGGTGACCGGCCTCGTGGACCTCATGGGGCTCGGCTGGGAGCCGTGGTCCGTGGACGGGTCCGGGCTGCGGGTGGCCGGCACGTGCACCCTGGCGGAGCTGGTGGCCGGGCCGGGTTCGCTCGGCGCTCCGGCGGGCGACCGGTCCGGTGCGCCGGGGCCGTACCGGGCGCTCGGGATCGTGGGGGAGTGCGTCTCGGCGCTGTCGCTGTCGGCGAAGGTGGCCCGGACCGCGACCGTCGGCGGCAACCTGGCGCTCGGCCTGCCTGCCGGGTCGATGGTCGGGCTGTTCGTGGCGCTCGACGCCCGGGCGGTCGTCTGGACGCCGGACGGCGGCTCCCGGGAGCTGCCGGTCGCCGACCTGGTCACGGGCGCGGGCCGGGTCGACCTGGCCCCGGGCGAGCTGCTCCGCGAGGTGCGGGTGCCGGGTCTCGCGCTCGGGGCGCGGACGGCGTTCCGGCGGGCCTCGCTCACCCCGACCGGTCGGACGGCGGCCATGGTGACGGGGCGGGCGCTGCCGGGCGGTGCGGGGTCGGACGCAGCCGGGCCGGACGGTGCCGGGCCGGGCCGGGTGCTGCTCGTCGTGTCGGCGTCGACGCCGGTGCCGCACGCGCAGCTCGTGCGGGCGGGCGACCACGGCGCGCTGGACCACTGGATCGACTCGGTCGACGTCGCGGCCGGCTGGTACGAGGACACCCACGGCACCGCCGACTGGCGTGCCGCGATGACCCGGCGCCTGGCGCACGAGGCGCTCGACGAGCTGGGCGGCGGAGCATGAGGGTCGACGGCGCCGACGTCACGGCCGAGCCCCGGCCGGGCCAGTGCCTGCGCACCTACCTGCGCGAGCAGGGCACGACGTCCGTGAAGAAGGGCTGCGACGCGGGCGACTGCGGCGCGTGCACGGTGCTGCTCGACGGCGCCCCGGTGCAGTCGTGCCTGGTCCCCGCGCACCGAGCCGTCGACGCCGAGGTGGTCACCGCGAACGGGCTCGGCCGCTTCGGGCCGGGTGGCGACCCGGACGCCGACGCCGAGGAGCTGCACCCGGTGCAGCGCGCCTTCGTCCAGGCGGCCGGGTTCCAGTGCGGGTTCTGCACGGCCGGCATGGTGTGCACGGTCGCGGGCACGCCGGGTCTCGCCGCACCGGAACCGACCGACGCCGACGCCGGCCCGGCCGCCGACTCCCTGGACGAGGCGCTCAAGGGCAACCTCTGCCGCTGCACCGGGTACCGGTCGATCCGCGACGCCATCGCCGGGCACGTGAACACCGAGGTGGCGGAGCCGGGTCAGGCGTTCGGCCGCGCCGTCGTCGCGCCGGCCGCCGCCCGCGTGGTGCGCGGCCGCGAGCCCTACACCCTGGACGAGCCCGAGCCGCCCGGCCTGCTGCACGTCGCCGTGCTCGGCAGCCCGCACCCGCACGCCCGGATCACGCGCATCGACGCCACCACGGCGCGGGACGCGCCCGGCGTGCACCTCGTGCTCACGCACGAGGACGTGCCCGGCACGCTCTACTCGACCGGCCGGCACCAGAACCGGCTCGACGACCCCGACGACACGCGCATCCTCGACCCCGTGCTGCGGTTCGTGGGCCAGCGCGTCGCCGTCGCCGTCGCCGAGACGCCCCGGCAGGCGCGCGCCGCGCTCGGCCTGGTGGAGGTCGAGTACGAGGTGCTGCCCGCCGTCTTCGAGCCCGAGGCTGCCCGGAGCCCGGGCGCGCCCCTGCTGCACCCGGACAAGACGCCCGCCGAGCACCGCGTCGCGGAGGCGGGCCGCAACGTCGTCGTCCAGATCCACGAGGAGCACGCCGAACCGGGGCAGCCCGGCGTCGAGGCGGCGCTCGCGGCGTCGGCGGCGACCGTGACGGGCACCTGGACCACGGGGCGCGTCAACCACGTCGCCCTGGAGACCCACGGCGCGCGGGCCTGGCTGGAGCCGGGACCTGACGCGGACCGCACCGGAACGGAGGGCGACGTGCTGCACGTGCGCACCTCCACGCAGGTGCCGTTCCTCGTGCGCGACGAGCTCGCGCGGCTCCTGGACCTGCCGCAGGACCGCGTCCGCGTGGTCGCGGGACGCGTGGGCGGCGGGTTCGGGGGCAAGCAGGAGCTGCTCGTCGAGGACGTCGTGGCGCTCGCGACCCTGCGCACCCGGCGGCCCGTGCAGTGGGAGCTCACGCGCGAGCAGCAGTTCACGACCGTGCCGTGCCGGCACCCGTTCCGCGTCACGGTGCGCGCCGGGGCGTCCGCGACCGGCGAGCTGACGGCGCTCGCGATCGACGTCCTGGCCGACACCGGCGCCTACGGCAACCACGCGCCCGGCGTGCTGTTCCACGGCGTGCACGAGTCCATGGCCGTGTACCGCGCGCCGAACAAGCGCGTCGACGCCGAGTCGGTCTACACGAACAACGTGCCGTCCGGGGCGTTCCGCGGGTACGGGCTGGGGCAGGTGCAGTTCGCGATCGAGGGCGCGCTCGACGAGCTCGCCGCACGGCTGGACATCGACCCGGTCGAGCTGCGCCGCCGCAACGTCATCCGCCCCGGCGACCCGTTCGTCGTCGGGCAACCGGTGGACGGCGACCTGGAGTACGGGTCCTACGGGCTGGACCAGTGCCTCGACCTCGTCGAGGACGCGCTGGCCTCGGGCCGGGGCGAGGCGGTCCCGGAGGGCTGGGTCGAGGGGCGCGGGGTGGCGCTCGCGATGATCGCGACCATCCCGCCGCGCGGGCACTACACGCACGCGCGGGTCACGGTCGCGGAGGACGGCGACTTCGTGGTCGACGTCGGCACCGCCGAGTTCGGCAACGGCACCACGACGGTCCACGCGCAGCTCGCCGCGACGGAGCTCGGCGTGCCGGTCGACCGGGTGCGCGTGCGCCCGTCGGACACGGCGACGTCCGGCTACGACACGGGCGCCTTCGGCTCGGCGGGCTCGGTCGTAGCGGGCCTGGCGGTAGCCCGCGCGGCCGCCACGCTCCGCACCAAGCTGTTGAGTGCTGGCTATCTGCGCCCTGAAAACGATTCGAATGCGCAAATAGCCAGCACTCAGCGGGTGGGGGTTGGGTTGGTTGGCGAGGCTACGCATGACGGTTCGCCTCGGTCTGTCGCGTTCAACGTGCACGGGTTCCGGGTGGGCGTGCAGCGGGAGACCGGCCGGGTTCGGATCCTGCAGTCGGTGCAGGCGGCCGACGCCGGCGTCGTGATCAACCCCGAGCAGCTCCGTGGGCAGATCGAGGGCGGCGTGGCCCAGGCCATCGGCACGGCGATGACGGAGCGCATGGTGGTGCGCGACGGCGTGGTGGTCACCGACCGGCTGCGCCACTACCGGGTGCCGCAGGTCGCGGACGTGCCGCCCACCGAGGTGCTGTTCGCCGACACGGTGGACCGCCTCGGGCCCCGGGGCGCCAAGTCGATGAGCGAGGCGCCCTACAACCCCGTCGCCCCCGCGCTGGCGAACGCGATCGCCGACGCGACCGGCGTCCGCCCCCGCGACCTGCCGATGCAGCCCGACCGGCTGTGGCGCCTGCTCGGCCCAGCCGGAGCGGCGGGGTCGGCCGGCTCGGCAGGGCTGGCCGGGTCGGCCGCTACAGCAGCCGCACCGACCGGCCGTGCGGGTCGGTGAGCGCTACCGGCCGGCCGTCCCGGGCCAAGATGAACTGGGGCGAGAGGCCCGCGGGGAGCCGGGCCGCGACGTCGGGCAGCACGGTCCAGCCCTCGTTGCTCAGCCAGACGACGCCGCGCGTGCGCCGCAGGCGCTCCATCGTGCCGGTGAACTCCGCCAGCTCGGCGGCCGTCAGGTAGTAGAGCACCGCCGAGTTCTGCACCACCACGGTGGCCTCGGCGGGCGCGGCGGCGACCAGGTCTTCGACGCCGCTCAGCAGGTCGCCTCGCACCAGGTGCGGCGGGTCGGCAGCGACGACCCGGGCGGCCGCGCGCAGTGTCTCGACGCGGTCGGCGTGCTCGGGCCAGACGAGCGCCTCCAGCCAGGCCAGGTCGTCCGGGTCGCGCACGTCCAGCGGGTTGAGGTCGAGGCCGGCGCGCCACACGACGTCGGGCAGCCGGGCGGGGACCGGCCCCGCGTCGGCACCGGGCAGCCGGGCGGGGACCGGCCCCGCGACAGCGCCGGGCAGCCGGGCGGGGACCGGCCCCGCGACAGCACTGGGCACCCCGGCGGCGGCCGGCCCCTCGATGTCGCACGGGAGCAGCACCTCGCTCGGGCCGTCGGCCGGGTCGAGCCGGGTGCGGACGCCGTCGGGCGTCGTGTACAGGTAGGAGTACCGGTCGGGGTAGAGGCACAGCCCGGCGGACGCGCCCACCTCGACGAGTGCGACCGGCCCGTCGATCGCCGCCAGCGTGGGCACGAGCGTCGCGCAGCGCCGGGGCTCGTTGGTCTGCGTGGCCCGGGTCCGCATCTCGTGCTCGACGTCGGGCCAGGCGGCCGCAAGCCAGGACCGCACCCCGGCCCAGCCGCCCGTCGGCGCGCCGACCAGCCGCGCGGCCGCGAACAGCAGGTTGGGCTGCCGCTTGGGTTCCGGCAGGGTGTCGAGCAGCGCGCACACCTCCGGGTCGCCGGCGACGCCGAGCGCCCAGTCCTCGTAGGTGGGGGAGCCGCCGTTGCGGGCCTGGCTCCCGGCGAAATGCCGGTAGACGGCGGCGGTGTCCATGCGGCACACGCTAGCGGGGCCCCGCTGCGAGATCGGTCCCTTGCGTCGAGATCGGTCCATCGACCGACCGATCTCGATGCGACCGACCGATCTCGACGGAACGCCGACGCACCCCAAGCGGGCGAAACAGACGTTTCGATCAGGTGACCTCCTCGGAACGCCAGTGAAACGCAGCGGTGCGAGCATCGAAGGGTGACCAGCCCTCACCAGTCCTCCGACACCACGTCCCGGACAGCCGTCAGCCCCGAGGACGCCGCGTGGCTCGCCCGCGCCGTCGAGGTCGCGTCCCGGAACGTGGCCGACGGCGGTGGCCCCTTCGGGGCCGTCGTCGTGCGCGACGGCGTCGAGGTCGCGGCCGCCGGCAACCGCGTGACCCGGGACCTCGACCCCACGGCACACGCCGAGGTGGTGGCGATCCGGGCGGCCTGCCAGGAGCTCGGCACGTTCTCGCTCGCCGGGACCACGCTGTACGCCTCGTGCGAGCCGTGCCCGCTGTGTCTCTCCGCGGCGCTCTGGGCCCGGGTGGACCGCGTGGTGTTCGCCGCGGACCGGCACGACGCCGAGCGGGCGGGCTTCGACGACCGCGAGTTCTACGAGCTGCTCGACCGTGACCGGGCGACGTGGCCCAACCCCGTCGTCGAGCACCGGATCGAGCGGGCCGGGGAGCCCTTCGAGGCCTGGCGCGTGCACACCACGCGCGTCCCGTACTGACGCGCGCGCAACGGTTCACCCGGTGCGGCGGCACGTTTAACGGCCGTGTAACCGGCCGACGTGAGGCGTGAAACCGCAGGTCCCTAGCGTCCTGGGCAACGAGACGCGGGTTTCGTCCGCGCACCCAGCACACCAGGAGAACCACTCATGATGCTTTCCCGTCCTGGGCGCGCGCTGCGCCTGACGGCCGTCGCGGCCGCCGCCTCGCTCGCTCTCGCGGCCTGCGGTTCCGGCGACGACGCCCCCGCCGAGGGGGAGGGCCTGGGCGACCTCACGGTCCAGCTCTCGTGGATCAAGAACGCCGAGTTCGCCGGAGAGTTCATGGCGGACAGCAAGGGCTACTACGCGGACGCCGGCTTCGGCGACGTCACGTTCAACGCGGGCCCCGGCGCGACGGAGAACCTGGTTGCCTCCGGCAAGGCCGACTTCGGCCTGACCAACGCCGTCACCGTGGGCCAGGTCGTGGCGAACGAGGACGCGCCCATCAAGATCGTCGGCACCACGTTCCAGAAGAACCCGTTCACGATCCTGTCCCTCAAGGACGGCGCGGACATCGAGACGGTCGAGGACCTCAAGGGCAAGAAGATCGGCGTGCAGGACGGCGGCAACGGCCTGCTGTTCGCCGCGCTCCTGGCGGCCAACGGCCTCACCGAGGACGACGTCGAGATCGTGCCCGTGCAGTACGACCCGCAGCCCCTGGTCAACGGCGAGGTCGACGGGTTCCTCGCATACGTGACCAACGAGTCGATCATCGTCTCGTCGCAGGGCGAGGAGGTCACCAACCTGCTGTTCGCGGACAACGGCCTGCCGTTCGTCGCCGAGTCGGTCATCGCCACCGACGAGACCATCGCCGAGCGTCCCGAGGTGGTCAAGGCGTTCCTGGAGGCCGAGATCAAGGGCTGGACCGACGCCTGCGCCGACCTGGAGGAGGGCGCGCGGCTGGCCGTCGAGGAGTACGGCGCGGACCAGGACCTCGACCTGGCCAAGGAGGTCGAGCAGAACACGATCCAGTGCGAGGAGCTGATCAACACCGACGAGACGGCCGCCAACGGCATCTTCACGATCAGCGACGAGCTCCTGGCGCAGAACATGGCCACGTTCGAGGCGGCCGGGATCGACGCCGCCCAGGAGGACGTGTTCGACCTGTCGCTCCTGGCCGAGCTGCTGGACGAGCAGCCCGAGCTCAAGGGCTGAGCGTGACCGACCAGTCCGTCACGGAGGTCCCGACCGGTGCCGGTCCCGCCCCGGAGGGCGGGGCCGGCACCGGCCTGCACATCGAGCACCTGTCCAAGTCGTTCGGCTCCGGCCGCCGCACGGTGACCGCGCTCGACGACGTCACGCTGCACACCGACCAGGGCAGCTTCCTGTCGCTCCTGGGCCCGAGCGGCTGCGGCAAGTCCACGATCCTGCGCATCCTCGCGGGGCTGGAGGCGCCGACGTCGGGCACCGCGAAGGTGGACGGCAAGGACCCGGCGCGCCTGCGTGCCGGGCACGAGCTCGGCATCGCGTTCCAGGACGCGGCGCTGCTGCCGTGGCGGTCGGTCGAGTCCAACCTGCGCCTCCCGTTCCAGGTCTCGGGGCAGCCCGTGGACCACGAGCTGGTGGCCGAGCTCATCCGGCTGGTCGGCCTGAGCGGCTTCGAGAAGGCGCGGCCCGCGCAGCTCTCGGGCGGCATGCGCCAGCGCGTGTCGATCGCCCGCGCCCTGGTGGTCAAGCCCTCCGTGCTGCTGCTCGACGAGCCGTTCGGGGCGCTCGACGACATGACCCGCCAGCGCCTGAACCTGGAGCTGCTGCGGATCTGGACCGAGAAGCCGGCCACCACCCTCATGGTCACGCACGGCATCTCGGAGGCGATCTTCCTGTCCGACCAGGTGGCGGTCATGAGCCCGCGGCCCGGCCGGATCAAGGAGGTCATCGAGGTGGACCTGCCGCGCCCGCGCCTGCCGGAGATGATGCGCACCCCCGAGTTCCACGCGCTGCACGACCGGGCCTCGGAGCTCCTGTTCACGGCCGACGACGATGCCTGACCGCGCCCGCACCTGGCTCGGCGGAGCGGTGGGCCTGGCCGGCCTGGTGGCGCTGTGGTGGCTGCTCGCGGTCACCGTATTCGACGGCTCGTCCATGCCGACGCCGCCCGGCGTGCTGCGCCAGTACGCCGCCGACGGCTGGGCGTTCTACGCGAACAACTTCGGCGGCACCGTGGTCGAGGCGCTGATCGGGTTCGCGTGGGGCAACGGCCTGGCGCTCGTGCTCGCGGCCCTCGTGCTGCTCACACCGCGGCTGGAGCCCGTGATCTCGCAGGTCGCGGTGATCAGCTACTGCGTGCCGACCATCGCGATCCTGCCGATCCTCTACATCGTGCTCGGCCCGCCGGACCCGGGCGACCCGTCGCCCACGGCGGTCGTCCTGGCGGCCCTGTCGGTGTTCTTCACGACCGTCGTCGGGGCCGTGCTCGGCTTCCGGTCCGCCGACCGCGCCGCGCTCGACGTGGTGCGCGTCTACGGCGGCGGCCGCTGGCGCCAGCTCGTCACGGTCCAGCTCGTGTCCGCGCTGCCGGAGATCGTCAGCGCCCTCAAGATCGCCGCCCCGGCCGCGTTCCTCGGGGCGATCCTGGGCGAGTACATCGGCGGCGTGGACCGCGGCGTCGGGCCTGCACTCATCGCCGCCGGCCAGGGCCTCATGGTGGAGCGCGCCTGGGGCATCATGTTCGCCTGCGCCCTGGTGGCAGGTATCGGGTACGCCGCGTTCGGCCTGCTGGGCCGGGTCGCGGTGCCGTGGTCGACCGGAGGGGGACGACGATGAGCGAGGTCACGACGGGTCCGGCCCGCGGGGGCGCCGGACGGGCCCTCGCCGCCGGCCTCGGCCGGGCGGTGGCCACGGCGCTGCTCATGGCGGCAGTCCTCACGGTCGTGTGGGTCGTCTCCGTGGCGCTGGTCGACAACACGTTCGTCGCCAAGGGACCCGCCGAGGTCTACGAGTTCCTATTCACGGCCGACGACGCCGCGGCCACCCGCGCGCAGATCCTCGCCGGCCTCGGGGTCACGCTCGCCGACGCCGCCCTCGGCTTCGTCGCCGGCATGCTCGCCGCGACGCTCGCGGCGGCCCTCATCGTGCTGTCCCGGCCCGTGGAGACCGCCGTCATGCCGGTCGCCCTGATCCTGCGCGCCGTGCCGCTCATCGCGCTCACCCCGATCATCCGCCTGCTGTTCACCGACGAGGTGGTGCGAGTGGCGGTGGTCTCCGGCATCGTGGTGCTGTTCCCCGCGCTCGTGAACATCGTGCAGGGGCTGCGCTCCGTGTCCGCGCAGCTGACCGACGTCGTGCACGTGTACGGTGGCGGGCCGGTGGCCCTGCTGTTCCGGGTCGCCTTTCCCTCGGCGCTGCCCGCGCTGTTCGCCTCGGTCCGGATCTCCGTGCCCGGCGCCATCACGGGCGCGCTGCTGGCGGAGTGGCTGATCACCGGCGAGGGAATCGGCAGCATGGTGGTCAACGCGGTAGGACGGTCCGAGAACAACCTCGTGTGGGCGTGCGTCCTGGTGGTCACGCTCGCGTCGCTCGTGCTCTACCTGGCGGCGCAGATCATCGAGTCGTTCGTCCTCGCCCGATACGGACGGAGCTGATCCATGGACGGCAGGTACGGCACCACGGCGGTCGGCATCGTGCTCGCGGCCGGCGCCGGCACCCGGTTCGGCATGCCCAAGGCGCTCGCCCGGTCCGACGGCGGCACGCCCTGGCTCGAGCTCGCCTGCCAGGCCCTGGTCGACGGCGGGTGCGCCGACGTCGTCGTGGTGCTCGGCGCGCGGGCCGACGAGGCGGAGCGGCTGGCGCTCGCCGACGCGCGGCCCGTCGTCGCCGATGAGTGGGAGAGCGGGCTGGCGGCCTCGCTGCGCACCGGCCTCGCCTCCGCCCAGGACACGGGGGCCGACGTCGCCGTCGTCTCCCTCGTGGACCTGCCCGGCCTCCGCGCCGACTCCGTGCGCCGCGTGCTGAAGCCGTTCGACGAGCCCGACGCCGCCCGCCACGCCCTCGCGCGGGCCACCTACGACGGCCGCCCCGGGCACCCCGTGCTGCTGGGCCGCGAGCACTGGGCGGCGCTCGCGGGCTCCGTGCGTGGGGACAGCGGCGCCGGGCAGTACCTGCTGGCGCACGGCGCCGTCGGCATCGACTGCACCGACCTGGGCGGCGGCGACGACGTCGACCGGAGGTAGGGCCAGCCCCACCTCGGGCTAGGGGTCATCCCTGACCTTTCCCCGGTCCTGCCCGAATCCTGTCGCCGCGACCGGTTCGGCTACGTAGTCTCGGGAACGTGGAGGCCACGGAACTCGCCCGCCTGCAGTTCGCACTGCTCGCCGCAGTGCATTTCCTCTTCGTGCTGCTCACGCTCGGGCTCGGTCCCGTCGTGGCGATCTTCAACACGCGCTGGGCCCGCGCCTCGGGCGACCGCGCCGTCGTCTTCGAGAACGCCACCCGGTTCTGGGGGCAGATCTACCTCGTCAACTACGCGCTCGGCATCGCCGCCGGGATCGTGCTGGAGCTCCAGTTCGGCCTGCACTTCCCCGGCCTGCTCGACGTCGCCGGCGAGGTCTTCGGCGCGCCGCTGGCCGTGGAGACCCTCGCCGCGTTCTTCCTGGAGTCCACCCTGCTCGGCCTGTGGGTGTTCGGCTGGCACCTGATCCCGCGGGCGCTGCACGCCGCGATCTTCTGGGCCGTGGTGCTCACCGGGTACGCCTCGGCGTTCGCCGTGATGGTGGCCAACGGGTTCCTGCGCAACCCCCTCGGGTACGCGCTGGAGGGCCCGCCCGGCGAGCAGGTCGCCCGCATCACGGACGTCGGCGCCCTGGTCACCAACCCCGCGGCGCTCCTGTCCGGCCTGCACGTGGTGGGCGCCTGCCTCATGGCCGGCGGGTTCGTGCTCGTCGGCGTCTCGGCGTGGCACCTGCGGCGCACGGGCGGCGGCCTGCGCCTGCCGGCCGGCCCCGACGAGGACCTGTGGCGGCGCTCGATGCGGGCCGGCATCTGGACCGGCGTCGTCGGCGTGCTGTTCGCCCAGGGTTTCGGCTACGCGCAGTTCGGCTACATCGAGGGCGGCTTCGACCAGAGCCCCGCCGTGGGCGTGCTCCTCGAGGTCATGATGCGCAGCGCCGACCTCGTCTTCCTCGGCGCCCTCGTGCTCCCCCTGCTGCTCATCGCGGGCGCCCTCTTCCGCATGCGGGGCCGCCGCGCCCTGTACGTGCTGCTCACGGCCCTGCTGCCCCTGCCGTTCCTCGTGGGGCTCGCGGGCTGGCTCGTGCGCGAGCTGGGGCGGCAGCCCTGGGTCGTCCAGGGGGTGCTGCGGGTCGACGAGGTGACCTCCGACCAGTCCACGCGCGCCGTCCTGGCCTCGCTCGTGCTGCTCGTCGGGCTCATGGTC
Source organism: Promicromonospora sp. NPDC059942 (assembly GCF_042731755.1). Lineage (NCBI taxonomy): Bacteria > Bacillati > Actinomycetota > Actinomycetes > Micrococcales > Promicromonosporaceae > Promicromonospora > Promicromonospora sp. NPDC059942. The sequence continues at coordinate 372,583 of NZ_JBHWLR010000005.1, read as the reverse complement.
ACGCTCGCGGTGCTCGACTGGTGGGTGCTGAGCCGGCTGGCCCGCGCGGGGACCGACCGGCTCGTCCTGGGCGCCGCCCCGGGCGACGTCCTGCGGGACGACGGCGCGGACGACGAGGTGCTGCTCCGGTTCGGCGCGCCCGACGACGGGGTGCGCGACGACGGGACGCACTCCGGCGGGCCCGAGCCCGAGGGCGCCCGATGAACGCGGCGGCGTGGGGCGTGCTCCTGACCGTCCTGCTGGTCGGCTGGGTGGTGCTCGACGGCGCCGTCCAGGGCGCGGGCGCCACCCTGCTCCAGGAGCGCGGCCCCGACGGGAAGGAACGGCGCCGGGACCCCGCGCAGCGCCGGGTCGTGCTCGGGGCCGTGGGGCCCGTCCTGCTGCCGGGCGAGGTGTGGCTCGTGGCGGCGCTCGGGGTGCTGATCGGGGTCTTCCCGCACGCAGAGGCCCAGCTGCTCGGTGCCGGGTACCCCGTGGCGCTCGTGCTCGTCGGGTCCTGGGCGCTGCGGGACGCGGCGATCTGGCTGCGCAGCCGGCGCCCGGGCAACGTGTGGCGGGACGTGTGGGACGTGGTGCTCGTGGTCGCCAGCATCGCGCTGGCCGGGAGCTGGGGCGCGCTGCTCGGCGTGGCCTGGGGGAGCGGCCTGGCCGCGCTCGCCCTCGGCATCGCCGCCGTCGTCGTCACGCGCCTGCACGGGGACGCCCTGGTCGCGTGGCGGCTGCGCCGCACCGGTCCGCTGCCGGTGGCCGTCACGTCGGTGATGATCGCCGCCCCGGTCGTCGGCACGGCGATCGCGGCCTGGCCGCGGCTCGTCGGCGGCGCGGTCTCCGAGGAGACGATGGCGGCGCTCGGCATCGTCGCGCTGGTGGTGCTCCCGCTGGTCCTCGTGCTCCAGGTGGCCGCCTGGTGGCTCGTGTCCCGGCCGCTGGACCGCCGGGACACGCTCTTCTTCTGACGGCGTCAGTGGCTCATGTGGCCCATGGCCTCCAGCACCCGCGGCGTCGAGTCCTCCGTGCCCGGCTCTACGACGACGAACTGGCCCATCATCCCGTCGTCCTCGTGGCGCAGGATGTGGCAGTGGTACATGTACGGGCTCGTCGGGTCCGTCTCGGGGCCGAACTGCACGGCCAGCCGCACCGTCGACTTCTCGGGCAGGTGGACCGTGTCCTTCTGGCCGGTCTCCCACGCCTCGCCCGGGGCGCCGTTCCGGTCCAGCAGCGTGAACGCGCAGCCGTGGACATGGAAGTTGTGGGCGTAGACGGTGTTCGTGACCTCCCACACCTCCCGCGCGCCCGCCGGCACCACCTCGTCGACCCGGGTCATGTCCGCGCCGCGCCCGTTGATCTCGTCGTGGCCCTGCAGCTTGAAGGTGCGGACCGTGGCGTCCGCGGGGGCGTCCAGCGGGGCGGCCCCCGGCAGCTCGGCCGGCACCGCCGCGCCCCGCGCGGCGTCGTCGGCCACCCTGAGCTCCAGCACCGGGAAGGTGCCCTGGTCCACCCGGCCCTCCCCGGCCGTCGTCGTCAGCCGGACCCGCTCGCCCGGCTCGAGCTCCGCGACGACCTCGGCCCGCTCGCCCGGACCGAGCGCGAACCGCTTCAGCCGCACCGGCTCGGGCACTAGCCCCTGGTCGGTCGCGACCAGGGTGAGCTCACGGTCGTCGGCGAAGCCCAGGTGGTAGACGCGGGCGTTCGACCCGTTCAGGAAACGGAACCGGACCGTGGTCCGCGCGACCTCCAGGTACGCGCCCATCGTGCCGTTGACGAGGATCTCCGTGCCCATCTGGCCGAAGTTCGGCTCGGTGTCGAAGGGCATCTCGCCGTCGTCCTCGACGGTGCGGTCCTGCAGGATGCAGGGGATGTCGTCCACGCCGTACTCGTGGGGCAGCCCGACGGCGTCCGCGGCGTCGTCGTCGACGATGATCATCCCCGCGACGCCCTTGAACACCTGCTGCGCCGTGGCCCCGTGCGCGTGCGGGTGGTACCAGAGCGTCGCGGCCGTGTTCCGGACCGTCCAGGACGGCTCCCAGGTGGTGCCGGGCTCGATCGGCTGGTGCGGGCCGCCGTCCATCTTCGCGGGCAGGTGCATGCCGTGCCAGTGCATGGTCGTGACCTCGGGGAGGTCGTTGGTCACCGCCATCCGCACCGCGTCGCCCGTGCGCATGCGCAGCGTGGGACCGAGGAACGGGCCGTTGACGCCCCAGGTCGGCGTCCGCGTGCCCGGCAGGATCTCGCTGGTGCCCTGCTGGACCGTGAGCCGGAAGACGCCGCCGTCCGCGCGCAGCTCGTCCGGGATCCGGAGCGGGCCGAGCGGCTGCCACGGGCGGTCGGGTTCCGTCGCCGTCCCGCCCGACGCGCACGAGGTCAGCACGAGGGACGCCGCTCCCACGGCGGCCAGCCCCAGGAACTCCCGGCGACCTATCTTCAGCATCCCTGCTCCGTCCGCTCGGCACGATTGCCAGGGCCCCTCCGGGGGTCCATAGTAATTCCGAAATGGAACTATCCGGGGGTGTGGGAACCATGTCAACGAAAGAGCGCATCGAGCACGGCATCCGCGCCCTCATCACGGGCGGCGTGCTGCGCAACCACGAGGTGGCGCCCCGCCTCGGCCTGCATGTGATCGACCTCCAGGCGCTCAGCCTCGTCGCGATGGCCGGCGGGCGGATGACGCCGTCGGCGCTCGCGGACGCGATGCGCCTGCCCCGGTCGTCGGTCACGCGTCTGGTCGGCCGGCTGGAGAGCGCCGGGTACGTGCGCCGTCGCAGGTCGGACGTCGACCGGCGCAGCCTGGGGGTCGAGGTCGACCAGGAGCGGCTCGCCGCGGTCACCGACCAGTACCGGCAGCAGTCCGAACGGGTGGACCGGGCGCTGTCGGGGTGCACGCCGGACGAGGTCGAGACGATCGCCCGGTTCCTCGACCGGCTGACGTCCCGCGGACCCGATTCCGATGCTCACCAAGGGGACATTTCGCCACGTTGAGCGCTCGGATGCCGGTAAAGTCCTACCTACCATGACCATGAAGAACCGCATCGTCTGCGCGCTGCTCGGCGCCCTGGCGTTCGCCACCGCGACCCTGCTCCTGCCGTGGCTCCCGGACGCGCTCGTGGGCCTGCTCGGGACCGGCGGCGTGCTGCTGTTCCTGGCCGCCCTGGTGCTGCCGACCAACACCCGCCAGCCGCCCGTGCACAGTCTCGCGATCCTCGACAAGGGGTACCTGACGCCCGCCGAGATCCACCAGATCCTCGGGATCTGGCTGCCGACGGGCAGCGCCGCCCTGGAGGCGCGGGACGCGCAGTGGACGGTCGCCCGGCACGTCGCCAAGTGGCGCGCCGACCACGTGGTCAACGTGATGGACTACCACGGCGTGGTCGCCGAGCGCCGGGTCGACATGCTCTCGGTGGTGCAGTGGGTCGGCATCCAGCTCCTGCCCGCGTTCCTCGGCCTGATCTTCCTGATCCCCACGCTGGCGCTGACCGGCTTCGACAAGATCAGCATCAACTTCCTCCAGACGCTCCTGCTCTTCGTGATCTGGGGCGGCGTCGCGCTGCTGGCGCGCTGGATCCTGGAGAAGCACGTGATCCACCGGTTCGTGTGGGAGCCGGAGCTGACGCCGGACGGGACGCGTTTCGTCGAGCGCTGAGCTCGGCGCCGGCTGTCCCGGAGTGTCGGTGACTGGGGGCAGAATGGCTTCGTGCCCCTGTACCGAGACGACGCGATCGTGCTGCGCACCCAGAAGCTGGGCGAGGCGGACCGCATCGTCACGTTCCTGACGCGCGAGCACGGCAAGGTGCGCGGGGTGGGCAAGGGCGTGCGGCGCACGTCGTCCAAGTTCGGGGCGCGCCTGGAGCCGTTCATGGCGGTCGACGTGCAGCTCCACACGGGCCGCAGCCCGCGGCCGGGCATGGGGCTCGACACGGTCACGCAGGTCGAGACCATCGGCGCGTACGCCCGGTCCATCAGCGAGGACTACGGCCTGTACACGTCCGGCACGGTGATGTTGGAGGCCGCCGACCGGCTGGTCGCGGCGGAGCACGAGCCCGCGGTGCAGCAGTACTGGCTGCTGGCCGGGGGCCTGCGAGCGCTGTCCGAGCGGCACCACGACGCCGGCCTGGTCCTCGACTCGTACCTGCTGCGCGCCCTCGCGGTGGCCGGCTGGGCGCCGTCGTTCGAGGACTGCGCGCGCTGCGGCGAACCCGGGCCGCACCACTCGTTCAACGTGGCGCAGGGCGGCGCCGTCTGCCCGCGCTGCCGGCCGCCGGGTTCCACGGCGCCGGCGCCTGAGACCTTCGCCCTGCTGTCCTCGCTGCTCGCGGGCGACTGGGCGACCGCCGACGCGTCCGACGCGCGGCACCGCAAGGAGGCGAGCGGCATCGTCGCCGCCTACGGCCAGTACTACCTGGAGAGAACGTTGCGATCGTTGAAGATGGTGGAGCGCTGATGGCCCGGAACACCCGCCGGGACCTGGTCAAGCCGTTCCCGCACCCGTCCGGCGAGCAGGCTCCGCGCATCCCCAAGGAGTTCCTGCCGCGCCACGTCGCCGTCGTCATGGACGGCAACGGGCGCTGGGCCAACGCGCGCGGCCTGCCGCGCATCGAGGGGCACCGGGCGGGCGAGAACTCCCTGCTCGACGTCGTGGCGGGGGCTGTCGACGTGGGCGTGGAGTACGTCTCGGCGTACGCGTTCAGCACGGAGAACTGGAAGCGCTCGCCCGAGGAGGTGCGCTTCCTGATGAACTTCACGCACGAGGTCATGAAGCGCCAGTGCGACGTCATGGCGTCGTGGGGCGTGCGGATCCGGTGGGCCGGACGCCGTCCGAAGCTGTGGAAGTCCGTGATCGACGTGCTCCAGGAGGCCGAGGAGCGCACCAAGGACAACGACCTCTGCACGCTGACGATGTGCGTCAACTACGGCAGCCGGGCCGAGCTGGCCGACGCGGCCGCGGCCATGGCGCGGGACGCCGCCGCGGGCAGGCTGGACCCGAAGCGCATCACCGAGAAGACCGTGCAGAAGTACCTGTACCTGCCCGACGTGCCCGACGTGGACCTGTTCCTGCGCTCGTCCGGTGAGCAGCGCACGTCGAACTTCATGCTGTGGCAGGCGGCGTACGCCGAGATGGTGTTCCTCGACGAGCCCTGGCCCGACGTCGACCGCCGGCACCTCTGGCACGCCGTCGAGGAGTACGCGAAGCGCGACCGCCGCTACGGCGGCGCCCTGGACGCCCCCAAGCCCCGATAGACGTTGAGTGCGGGGTATCTGCGGTCCCGACGCCTGTTGGGCCGCAGATACCCCGCACTCAGCGGGTCGGGGAGGGTCAGCCGAGAGTTTCGGCCAGCGCGTCGATCAGGAGGGGCATGCCCTCGGGGTACTCGACCGACAGGGCCGTGGGCGGCGAGACGGCCGAGACCGCGACGGTGCCGACCTGCTGCGCGACCTTGCCGTCCTTGACGGCGGGCAGGGCCTGCAGCTCCTTCTTGTCGGGGAGCGCCGCGGCCTCCTCCTCGGTGTAGGTGTAGGCCACGACGACGTCGGAGTCGAGCTTGTCGAGCTCCTCGTAGGAGAGCGTGTAGAAGAACTGGCCGTCGTCCGGCGCGAGCTCCTCGACGGCCGGGGCGGTCTCGAAGCCGAGGCCCTCCAGGAATCCGGCGCGCGGGTCGCCGGCCCGGTAGACGTAGATCTCGCCCTTGTCGGGCGAGTCGACGATCGCGGCGACCGTCTTGCCCGCGAACTCCGGGTGGGCCTCGGCCTGCTCGGCCAGGTAGTCGTTGATCTCCTGGACCTTGGCCTCGCCGGCGGCGCTGCGGCCGAGGGCGGCGTCCGTGGCGGTGATGATCTCGTCCCACGGGGTCTGCCAGGCCGTCTCCGGGTAGGCGACGGTCGGGGCGATCTCGCTGAGCAGGTCGTACTGCTCCTGCGTGAGGCCCGAGTAGGTGGCGATGATGACGTCGGGCTCGGCGGCCGCGAACTCCTCGTAGGGCACGGTCGCGCCGCCCTCGGCGTCGGTGAGCACGGTGGGGTGCTCCACGCCCGCCTCGTCGTAGGCCTCCTCGACCCACGGCAGGAGGTTGCCCTCGCCGACCGTCCAGGTCTGCTCGGCGACGGCGACCGGGAAGACGCCCGCCGCGATCGCGGCCTCGGTCGAGCCCCAGCCCCAGGTGGCGACGCGCTCGGGCGCCGCCTCGATGGTGGTCTCGCCGAGCGCGTGCTCGATGGTCAGGGGGAACTCGTCCGTCGCGCCGGAGGCACTGGCGGACGGCGTGGCGGCGTCGCTGCCGGCCGGCTCTTCGGACGCGCAGCCGGCGAGGGCGAGGGCGGACGCGGCGACGAGGCCGACGGCCGCTGCGAGGGATCGGCGAGGTCGCACGGTTTCTCCCGGGATGGTCAGTCGAACGACCGGCGGGTGCCGGCCGAGATGAGGTAACCCTAACCACAATAGATCACGGGGATGTTGCGAAATTGAGGGAGGTCTGCGTGAGGTAAACCACGCCCCCGTCGGGCGGGACCGCTCCGACGGGCGGGACTACTTCGAGTGGTAGCGCCCGACCGGCACCACGAGCGGCGAGCCTGCCACGGGGTCGAGCACGACCTGAGCACGCAGCCCGAACGCCTTGTCGACCACCTCGCGGGTCAGCACGTCCGACGGCAGCCCCTCGGCGACGATCCGGCCGGCCGACATCACGACCAGGTGGTCGGCGTACCGGGCCGCGAGGTTGAGCTCGTGCAGCACCATCGCGACCGTGGTCCCCTGGTTCCGGTTCAGCTCCGTGAGCAGGTCCAGCAGGTCGAGCTGGTGGCGGACGTCGAGGAACGTGGTCGGCTCGTCGAGCAGCACGATGTCGGTCTGCTGCGCCAGCACCATCGCGATCCACACGCGCTGCCGCTGCCCGCCCGAGAGCTCGGCGACGGGCCGGTCCGCCAGCTCCGCGACGCCGGTGGACTCCAGCGCGGTGGTGACCACGGCGTCGTCGTCGGAGGAGTGGCGGCCGAACCAGCCCTGGTGCGGGTACCGGCCGCGGCTGACGAGCTCGGCGACCCGCACGCCGTCCGGTGCGATGGACGACTGCGGCAGCATGCCGACCTTGCGGGCCAGCTCCTTGCGCGGCATCTGCGTGATGTCGGCGCCGTCCAGCGTGATGCGTCCGCCGTCGAGCGGGTGCAGGCGGGCCAGCCCGCGCAGCAGCGTGGACTTGCCGCAGGCGTTGGGCCCGACGACGGCGGTGATCTTGCCGTCGGGCAGCGTCAGGTCGAGGTTCTCGATGACCTTCAGGCCGTCGTAGCCCAGGCTGACGCCTTCGGCGCGCAGGTTGGTCATCGGCTCCTCTTCTCGGTCGTGGCGAGCAGCCACAGCAGGTAGGGGGCGCCCACGAGCCCCGTGACGATCCCGACGGGGGCGGCGACGCCGAGCAGCCCGTGCTGGGCGATCACGTCCGCGACCAGGGTCAGGGCGGCGCCGGTCGTGGCCGACGCGACGAGGGCCGCGCCGCCGTCGTTCACCAGGCGGCGCGCGATGGCGGGCGCGACCAGGGCGACGAACGCGATGGGGCCGGCGGCGCTGGTAGCGAGCGCGACGAGCGTGACGGCCAGCAGCAGGGTGCCGACGCGCGCGGCGTCCACGTGCACGCCCAGGGCGCGCGCGTTGTCGTCGCCGAGGGCGAGCGGCCCCTGCGTCCGCGAGACGACGACGGCCGCGGCGCACAGCACGAGCGTCCCGACGGCGACGAGCGTGAGCTGTTCGCCGCGGACGTCGGACACCGAGCCGACGGTCCAGATCAGGACGGCCGCCGCCTCGTTCTCCTCCGACCGGGCCATGGCCCAGGCGATCAGCGAGGAGCCCAGGTACGCGAACCCGACGCCGACCAGCACGAACCGGATCGAGTGCAGGCCCTTGCGCCACGCCAGCAGCCAGATCGCGAGCGCGACGGTGGCCGCGCCGGCGAACGCCAGGCCGGACAACGCCATGCCGCTCAGCCCCAGGACGAGCACACCGATCACGGCCCCGAGGCTCGCACCGGTGGAGATGCCGAGGATGTCGGGGGAGGCGAGGGGGTTGCGCAGCGTCGACTGGAAGAGGGCGCCGGCCAGGCCGAACGCGACGCCGACCACGACGGCCGCCTCGATGCGGGGCAGGCGGAGCTTCTGGACGACGAAGACGTCGCCCTTGTCGCCGAGGCCGAGCACGCCGGCGATCGCCTGGCCCGGCGTGAGGCCGGCCGCGCCCATCAGGAGCGCCGCCGTCCCGGCGACGAGCACCACGAGCACCATCCCGGAGACGACGAGCGCCTGCCTGCGGCGGCGGAGGGTGCGCAGGCCGGCGACGGTGGTGACCGTGGTGTCGGTGACCCGGGCGGGGGTGGCCGGGGCGGGCGTGGACATCAGGCCCCCACCACGTTCCGGCTGCGGGCCACGGCGACGAGCACAGGCGCGCCGAGGAGCGCGGCGACCACGCCGGCCTCCAGCTCGGAGCGGGGCAGGAGGATCCGGCCGAGGACGTCGGCGGTCAGCAGCATCACCGGGCCCAGGAGGGCGCCGATCGCCATGACCCAGCGGTAGTCCGTGCCGACGAGGCGCCGGGCCGCGTGCGGCACCACGAGCCCGACGAGCGCGATGGGCCCGGCGAGCGAGGTCGCGGTGCCCGCGAGCAGCACGATCGCGACGGCCGCGAGCGCGCGCGTGGTGCCGACCCGCTGGCCGAGCGCCGTGGCGACGTCGTCCCCGAGGGCGAGCATGTTGAGCCGGTGCGCGAGCACCGCCGCGAGCACGAGGCCGACCACGATGAACGGCCACAGCGCCGTGACGGTGTCCAGGCCCCGGCCGGTCAGGGAGCCGACGGACCAGAACCGGTACAGGTTGAACGCCTGCTGGTCGCGCAGCAGCACCAGGGTGATCAGGGGTGTGATCAGCGCGGTGACCGCGGCCCCGACCAGCGCGAGCCGCACCGGCTGGCCGCGCCCCACCGAGAACACGATCGCGGCAGCGACGGCGGCCCCCAGGAACGCGAACCAGACGTAGCCCAGCGGCGAGGTGATGCCCAGCAGCCAGACCGCGCACACGACCGCCAGCGACGCACCCGAGTTCAGGCCCAGCAGGCCGGGGTCGGCGATCGGGTTGCGGGTGACGCCCTGGATCAGCGTGCCCGCCGTGCCGAGCGCGACACCCGCCGCCAGGCCCACGACGGTGCGGGGCAGACGCTGCTCCAGCACCACGTCGTGGTCCATGAACCCGGCGACGGGTGCCGTCAGCGCTCGCCAGACCTCGGCCGGGTTGATGTCCCGGACGCCGAGCGCGAGGCTCGCCAGGACGACGAGCAGCAGCGCGGCGAGCGCCGTGAGCAACGCGAACGTCCGACGCCGGGCACGCTGGGCTACGGCTTCCGCACCCTCACGGCGTCCCGCGGGCGCTGCCGGAGGTGAGGTAAGCATTGCCTAAGCATTCCACACGGTCCGGCATGGTCGGTACGTGCGCCCGGTCACCCGCCTTCGGGCGACCGGGCGGACCCGCCGTGAGGGTCCGGGGCGAGCCGGTCAGGAGTAGGAGTCGCAGCCCCAGCCGTCGTTGTCGGCGTCGAGCGCGTGGTAGTCCTTGGTGCCGACCCAGACCGTCTTGCCGATGTCCGCGCAGTCGAGGTCGGGGTTGGTCGGCGAGACGGGGCACTGCCACCGCCCGGCCGAGTACACGCAGACGGCGTCGGCGCCGGAGTCGGCCCGGAAGGTGCCGGCCTTGCCCGCGTACCGCACCGTCCACTTGCCCGAGCGGGACGCCGTGGCCTTGTACGTGTACGCGCCGGTGCGCGTGGTCCGGACCAGGCCGATCTTGCGGGGCTTGTCCGGGCCCGCCGGGTCGAAGACCACGGTCAGGACCTTGGTCGTGGGCAGGGCGCGCCACTGACCGTCCTTCTTGTACTTGAGCGTCCCCTTGAGGGTGACCGTCTTGTTCTTCGCGACCGGCTCGGGCTTCGCGTCGAGCGTCACGTTCGTGGTGTAGACGGTCGCGGCCTGCGCGGGGGCCGACGCCGTGAGAGCGAGCGCGAGCACGCTCACCAGGGCGACGATGGTGCGGCGGATCATGGGGCCAACCTTCTCGGTGACTCGGGGCGCCCCTGGACGGAGCGCGCTACGAGTTCTCAGAGCCCGCTCACCGCGCGATATGACCCGATTCGGGCCGACCTCACCCGGGTGAACCCGCGCAGTGGCCGGACGGAAGGCCGTCCGGGGGCCGACGGGCGCGCGGGGGGACCTCCGGGGAAGTGGTTCGTCAGCCAGGTACGTAACGCAGAGCGAGCACTGCTACGTCTCCGTTACGCACCCGGCTGGCGAACCACTTCCCCGGAGAGGTTGTCCACAGGCGCGTCGACTCCGCCCGGCCCGCGGGCCCGATCGCTGACACGATCGGGCGATGGATCTCGCCGCACTGATCAAGGAGGCCCGCCAGGAGGCCCGGCTCACGCAGGAGGAGCTCGGGCGTCGGCTCGGCCGGTCCCGGGCGTCGATCTCCCAGCTCGAGGCGGGCGTGCGGACGCCCAGCTTCGGGTCGCTGCGGGAGATCCTCGCCGTACTGGGCAAGCAGATCCGGATGGAGCTGGAGCCGCTCGACGAGGACATTCGTCGCCAGATCGTCGAGCACAAGCACGATCCGGATCTGGCCGGCCGGGTCTACTTCTCCGTCGAGCAGATCGAGGACCTGGTGGGCCTCGACCTCCGGATCGAGGGGCTCGCGGCGGCGGCGCTGCTCGGCGCGCCCGTCGATGCCGGCGACCCGCAGGTCGCCGTCGCGAACACGGAACGTACGGCTGACTGGCTCGCCGGCAAGCTGCGACACCGCCGGATTCGCCTGCGGCCCGCGAGCTGGGTGGGGGCCGCGTGGCCCCGCACACCGCAGGAGGTGCACGACCTGATCGAGGCGGAGTGTCCCGGCGGCTGGATCATGGTGCGCGGCTTCTTCCACGAGATACCGCTCCGGTTCGCGCCGGCCGAGGAGGTCGCGCGGCACGTGCTGGTCGACAACGGCGAGCAGGGCCCGTTGCGGGTGCAGCCGCTGCACGAGATCGACACCACGGACCGCAACGCGGCGCGCGTCCTGCGCCTGCTGCGGGAGCAGGCACAGGACGCGCGTGGTTAGCCGGGATCGGGCCCAGGGCGTCAGGCCCCGTGGTGTCGGGTCCCGAGGGGTCAGGCCCCGACGAGGTGGCCCGCCAGGTAGCCGACGACCTTGTCCAGGGCGACGCGCTCCTGCTGCATGGTGTCGCGGTGCCGGATGGTGACGGCCTGGTCGTCCAGGGTCTCGAAGTCGACCGTGATGCAGAACGGCGTGCCGATCTCGTCCTGCCGGCGGTAGCGCTTGCCGATGGCCTGCGTCACGTCGTAGTCGATGTTCCAGTACTTGCGCAGCTCGGCGGACAGCTTCTCCGACGTCGGCAGCAGGTCCGCCGTCTTGGACAGCGGCAGCACCGCGGCCTTGACGGGGGCCAGGCGCGGGTCCAGGCGCAGGACCGTGCGCTTGTCGACGCCGCCCTTGGTGTTCGGCGCCTCGTCCTCGGCGTACGCCTCGACGAGGAAGGCCATGAGCGACCGGGTCAGGCCGGCGGCGGGCTCGATGACGTACGGGAAGTACTTCTCGTTGGTCACCGGGTCGCGGTACGCCAGGTCCTTGCCCGAGCTCTCCGTGTGGGTCTTCAGGTCGAAGTCCGTGCGGTTGGCGATGCCCTCGAGCTCACCCCACTCGCTGCCCTGGAAGCCGAAGCGGTACTCGATGTCCACGGTGCGGGTCGAGTAGTGCGACAGCTTGTCCTTCGGGTGCTCGTAGTGGCGCAGGTTGTCGGCCGAGATGCCGAGGTCCGTGTACCAGTTGGTCCGGTAGTCGATCCAGTACTGGTGCCACTCCTCGTCCTCGCCCGGCTTGACGAAGAACTCCATCTCCATCTGCTCGAACTCGCGCGTGCGGAAGATGAAGTTGCCCGGCGTGATCTCGTTGCGGAACGACTTGCCGATCTGGCCGATGCCGAACGGCGGCTTCTTGCGGGCCGCGGCGGCGACGTTCGCGAAGTTCACGAAGATGCCCTGCGCGGTCTCGGGGCGCAGGTAGTGCAGGCCGGACTCGTCCTCGACCGGGCCGAGGTACGTCTTCAGCATCATGTTGAAGTCGCGGGGCTCGGTCCACTGGCCGCGGGTGCCGCAGTTGGAGCACACGATCTCGGCGAGGCCGCCCTCGGGGGCGCGGCCCTTCTTCTCCTCGAACTCCTCGATCATCTGGTCCTCGCGGAACCGCTTGTGACACGAGAGGCACTCGGTGAGCGGGTCGGTGAACACCCCGACGTGGCCGGAGGCCACCCACACCTGGCGCGGCAGGATGACCGACGAGTCGAGGCCGACGATGTCGTCCCGGCTCGTGACCATCGCACGCCACCACTGCTTCTTGATGTTCTCCTTGAGCTCCACGCCGAGGGGTCCGTAGTCCCACGCAGAGCGCGTACCGCCGTAGATCTCGCCCGACGGGAAGACGAAACCTCGTCGCTTCGCGAGCGAGACGACGGCGTCGAGCTTGGCGGTCTGCGCAGAGCGCACTGACTTGTCGGACACGAGGGTTCTCTCCAGGGGAACAGGGGGAAGTTACGTCCGCCCAGCGTACCGTCCGGGCCGGTCGGGGCCCGCGCGAAATAGCGCGTGACCGACCTCTCGGTACCGATCTTTGACAATCGTTCTCAACAAGCGTGAGAATCGTTCTCATGACCTCGACCCGCGCCACCGGCGCCGCCCTGACCAGCCTCGTCCTCGCCGGTGCGGCGACCCTCGCGGGTTGCTCCGCCCAGGGGGCCGGCGGCGCGGGCGGGGAGTCCGACGGCGTCGTCGTGCTCGCGTCGTTCTACCCGCTCCAGTACGTGGCGCAGCAGATCGGCGGCGAACTGGTCACCGTCGACAACCTCACGCCGCCGGCCGCCGAGCCGCACGACCTGGAGCTGTCCCCGGCGCAGGTCCGTGAGATCGGCACCGCCGACCTGGTGGTCTACCTCTCCGGCTTCCAGGCTGCCGTCGACGAGGGCGTCGAGTCCCGCGCGCCCGAGCACGTGGTCGACGCCGCGGACTCCGCCGGGCTCGTCGAGCACGCGGAGGAGACCGAGGAGGAGCACGCCGAGCACGCGGAGGAGGGCGACGGGCACGACCACGGCTCGACCGACCCGCACTTCTGGCTGGACCCGAGCCGGCTGGCCGCCGTCGGGCAGGCCGTCGCCGACGAGCTGGCCGCCGTCGACCCGGAGCACGCCGACGAGTACGCCGCCGGCGCCCTGCGGCTCGGCGAGCAGCTCGACGGGCTGGACCAGGAGATGGCCGACGGCCTCGCCGCCTGTCAGGGCGCGACCCTCGTGACGAGCCACGCGGCGTTCGGCTACCTCGCCGACCGGTACGCGCTGGAGCAGGTGGGCATCTCGGAGCTCGACCCGGAGGCGGAGCCGTCCCCGGCGCGCCTGCGCGAGATCGGCGCCGTGGTCAAGGAGAACGGCGTCCGGACGCTGTACTCGGAGACGCTGGTGAGCCCCAAGGTCACCGAGACGCTGGCCTCCGACCTGGGCGTCGACACCGCCGTGCTGGACCCGCTGGAGGGTCTGTCGGAGGAGGCCTCTGCCGCGGGCGACGACTACGTCTCCGTGATGCGGGCCAACCTCGCCGCGCTCGAGGAGGGACTGGTCTGCGCATGACGGAGGAGACTATGCAGGTGACCGAGACCAGCGAACCCGTCATCGAGGCGCGCGGCCTGCACTTCCGTGCGGGCGCGAGCCACATCCTGCGCGGCATCGACCTCACGGTCGAGGCCGGCGAGGTGGTCGCGCTGCTCGGCGCGAACGGCTCCGGCAAGTCAACCCTGGTGAAGTCGCTGGTGGGCATCAACGTGCCGTCCGCCGGCACGGTTCGGCTGCTCGGCGAGCTTCTCGGCCCGGGTCGGCGCGCCGGGACGGTCGACTGGGCCCGCATCGGCTACGTGCCGCAGCGCGCCGGGGCGGGCGGCGGCATCCCGTCGACCGCCCAGGAGGTCGTCGCCTCGGGCCTGCTGCACGGGCGCCGGCTGCGGCTGCCGCGCGGCTGGCGCGACCGCGTCGCGGTCGCCCTCGAACAGGTGGGCCTCGCCGACCGCGTGCAGGACCCGGTGCACCTCCTGTCGGGCGGGCAGCAGCAGCGCATCCTCATCGCGCGCGCCCTGGTCCGCGAGCCGGACCTGCTCGTGCTGGACGAGCCCGTCGCGGGCGTGGACGTCGCCAGCCAGGAGGCGTTCGCCACCACGATGCGGCGGCTGGTCGACGGCGGCCTCACGGTGCTCGTGGTGCTGCACGAGCTCGGCGAGCTCGAACCGCTCGTCACGCGCGCCGTCGTGCTCAAGCACGGCAAGGTCGTGCACGACGGCGCCCCGCCGCAGGCCCGGCACGACCACGACCGCGCGGGGCACCGCCACCAGCACCCGCACGCCGACGCCAACTCCCTCGACCCCGCCGAGTCCAGGGCCTTCGACCTGGAGGTGCGCCCGTGATCATGCTCATGCTGACCGACCCGTTCATGCAGCGGGCCCTCATCGCCGCGCTCCTGGTCGGCGTCACGGCGCCCGTCGTGGGCACCTACCTGGTGCAGCGCAAGCTCTCCCTGCTCGGCGACGGCATCGGGCACGTCGCCCTGACGGGTGTCGCGCTGGGCTGGCTCGTCGGCGCGGGCATGGGCCTGACGCCGAACGACGCCCTCGCGATCCCCGGCGCCGTGGTCGCCGCGGTGGTGGGCTCCGTGCTCATCGAGGTGGTCCGGCGCCGCGGACGCACGTCCGGCGACCTCGCGCTCGCCATCATGTTCTACGGCGGCATCGCGGGCGGCGTGCTGCTCATCGGCATCGCCGGCGGCTCCTCCGGGAACCTCATGCAGTACCTGTTCGGCTCGATCTCCACGGTGTCCGACGCCGACCTCTGGCTCACCGTCGTGCTCTCGGCCGTGGTCCTCGCCGTCGGCGTGGGCCTGCGGCACGCGCTCTTCTCCGTGAGCCACGACGAGGAGTTCTCGATCGCCTCCGGCCTACCGGTCTGGGCGCTGAACATCGTGGTGGCCGTCGTGTCGGCCCTCACCGTGACGGTCGCGATGCGCGTCGTCGGCCTGCTGCTGGTCAGCGCGCTGATGATCGTGCCCGTCGCCATCGCGCAGCAGGTCACGCATGCCTTCGGCCGCACCATGCTCACCGCGTGCGTGGTCGGCGTGGTCGTCTGCGTGACCGGCCTGAGCATCACCTACTGGTACAACGTCTCGCCCGGCGCCACTATCGTGGTGCTGGCCATCGGGGTGTACGCGGTGGTCTCCCTGCTGGCGCCGCTCCTGGGCCGACGGCGCCCCGCGCACGACCCGCACCCCGACCTGCCCGACGACGTCGACCTGCCCGCGGCCGCCACCGAACGTGCGGCCGCCGCCGCGAAGGAGTGCCGCTGATGACCGCACGCATGACCCGGCAGCGCACCGCTGTCGTCGAGGCGCTGGACGAGCTCGCCGACTTCCGCTCGGCCCAGCAGCTCCACGAGGCCCTGCGGGCCCGCGGCGAGTCCGTGGGGCTCGCGACCGTGTACCGGGCGCTCCAGGCGCTCGCCGAGGCGAGCGAGGTGGACGTGCTGCGCGCGGAGGACGGCGAGAGCCTGTACCGCCGGTGCGCCCGCCGCGAGCACCACCACCACCTCGTGTGCCGCATGTGCGGCCGCACCGTCGAGATCGACGGCCCGACCGTCGAGGCCTGGGCGTCGAAGGTCGCCTCCTCCCAGGGTTTCGACGACATCGAGCACACGATCGAGCTGTGGGGCACCTGCGCGGACTGCCGCGCCGCGGCGCACTGATCTGACGACGGCGAGGGCCGGTATCGGCACCTGATTCCCCCGAGTCCGACCAGTCTTGCAAGAACAATTCCGGTGTCGGCCATATCCGGCCGGAGCCCGTGGCAGGATGCGTGCATGACCTCAGCACGGCGCCCCGCGGACCGTCGGGGACGGCTGCCCGCGCGCGCCGACGTCGTCGTGGTCGGCGGCGGCGCGCTCGGCGCGTCGGTGGCGTTCCACCTGGCCGAGGACGGCGTCGACGTGCTCCTCCTGGAGGCCGACGAGCTCGCCTCGGGCAGCTCGGGCAAGCCCATCGGGGGAGTGCGCGCCCAGTTCTCCGACCCCGCCAACGTCGACCTCGGCGACCGCAGCCTCGACCTGTACGAGGACTTCGCGAACCGCCCCGGCGCGGACATCGGGCTGCAGCAGCCGGGCTACCTGTTCCTCCTGCCGGACGCCGCCGACGTCGCGCTGTTCGAGGAGTCCGTGGCCATGCAGAACGAGCGCGGCGTCGCCAGCCGCATGCTCGGCCACGACGAGGTGCGCCGGCTCAACCCCTACGTCGACGCCGACCGCTACGCCGGGGCCGCCTACGCCGCGCGCGACGGGTTCGCCTACCCGAAGGCCGTCGTGGAGGGCTACGCGGCGGGTGCCGAGCGGCACGGCGCCACGGTCCGCACCCACGTGACCGTGCAAGGCGTCGAGACGCGGGGCGACGCCGTCGTCGCCGTCTGGACCAGCCAGGGGCGGGTGCGCACCGGCGCCGTCGTGCTGTGCACCGGGGCCTGGACCCGGGACCTGGCCACGAAGGCGGGCCTCGACCTGCCGGTCGACCCCTACCGGCGGCAGATCGGGTTCACGCCGCGGCTGGACCCGGCGCCGCCGCGCATCCCGTTCACGATCGACTACGGCACCACGTTCTACTTCCACAACGCCGAGCCCGGCGGCCTACTGCTCGGCATCGCGGACCCCGAGACCCCGATCGCGTTCGAGCGCACCTACGACCCGGGCTGGCTGCCGCTGCTGCGCGGCGCGATCGGCGCGTGCGCCCCCGGGCTGGACGACGTCCCCGTCGCGCGCGGCTGGGCCGGGCTCTACGAGATGACGCCCGACCACAACGCCCTGATCGGAGAGGCGACCGGCGTGCCCGGCCGCGTGCTGTACGCCACCGGCTTCTCGGGCCACGGGTTCCTCCAGGCCCCCGCCGTCGGCGAGGTGGTGCGCGACCTGTACGCCGGCCGCACGCCGCGGATCGACGTGTCCGGGTTCGACGCGGACCGGTTCGCCACGACCACCCGTACCACGCACCCGGGGCGACGAGGCCCCGAGGCGAACATCATCTGAAGGCAAGGAGAGATCGATGTCGGCACCGACGTTCCTCGAGCCCTGGCAGCTGAGGGCCGCGTTCGCGCGCAGCCTCTCGGACATGTACGGCAAGGAGGTTCCCGCCTACACCACGCTGCTCGACGTGTCGCACGAGGTCAACGCCGACTTCGTGGCGCAGCACGGGGCGGACGCCGAACGGCTCGGCTCCATCGCGCGTGTCACGGCGGAGCGGCACGGCGCGATCCGGGTGGGCACCCCCACCGAGATGGCGCAGGTCGCCCGGGTCTTCGGCGCGATGGGCATGCACCCGGTCGGGTTCTACGACCTGCGGGACGCCTCGTCCAGCTCCGTGCCCGTCATCTCGACGGCGTTCCGCCCGGTCGACCGGGCCGAGCTGGCCCGCAACCCCTTCCGGGTCTTCACCTCCATGCTGGTTACCGCCGACCGCCGCTTCTTCACCGCGGACCTGGAGCAGCGCCTGGAGAACTTCCTCGGTGCCCGCACCCTGTTCGGCCCGGAGCTGCTCGCCCTCGCCGACCGCGCGGAGGCCGAGGGCGGCCTCCCCGAGGACCAGGCCGCGGAGTTCCTGCGGCTGGCCACCGAGGCGTTCGAGCTGTCCCGTGAGCCCGTGGACCAGGCCTGGTACCGCGAGCTGGAGGCGGTCAGCGCGGTAGCCGCCGACATCGGCGGCATCGCCTCCACGCACATCAACCACCTCACGCCCCGCGTGCTGGACATCGACGACCTCTACGCGCGCATGGAGGCCGGCGGCATCACGATGATCGACGCGATCCAGGGCCCGCCGCGCTGGGAGGGGCCGGACGTGCTGCTGCGGCAGACGTCGTTCCGCGCGCTCGCCGAGCCCCGCACCTTCCGCACCGCCGACGGCGAGATCATCAGCGACTCCCTGCGCGTGCGGTTCGGCGAGGTCGAGGCCCGCGGCATCGCGCTGACCCGCGCGGGGCGCGCCGCGTACGACGCCGCGGTGGTCGAGATCGACGAGGCCGCCGCCGCGGCCCGCGCCGGGGACCCCGGCTTCACGGAGGCGCAGCGCCAGCAGCTCGCCCGCGCCGTCTGGCAGAAGACCTTCCCCACCACGGAGGCCGCGCTCGCGGACCTGGAGCTCGGCTGGTTCACCTACGAGGTGGACCCGGCCGGCACCGGGGTCGTCCGCGAGCCGATCGTCTACGAGGACTTCCTGCCGCGCTCGGCGGCCGGGATCTTCCAGTCCAACCTCACGTCCGACGGCGCCAAGGACGCCAGCCAGGAGGGCACCGACCGGGATGCCGACTGGATGGCGGGCGCGCTCGGCCGCGACCTGAACGACCCCTTCGACCTGTACGCCGACCAGGTGGCCAGGTCGCTCGCCGCCGCCGCCGAGACCCTCGGCGTCGACCCGGCCACCCTCACCACCACCCACCGCACAACGGGAGCACCGCGATGACCAGCACCACCACCCACAGCCCGCTGACGACCGAGCTGCACGACGCCGCCCTCGCCGCGCTGGAGCGGCTGGGCGCCACACCCCCGGTGGGCGAGGCCGCCGGGGCGGGTTCTGTCTTGCCCGTCGTGTCGCCGCTGTCCGGGCAGCCGCTGCTGGAGCTGCACCGCGCCGGTGCCGCCGAGGCCGCCACCGCCGTCGGCGAGGCCGCCGAGGCCTTCACCACGTGGCGCTCCGTGCCGGCCCCGGTGCGCGGGCAGGTCGTCAAGCGCCTCGGCGAGCTGCTCACCGAGCACAAGGCCGACCTCGCGGAGCTCGTCACCATCGAGGCGGGCAAGATCACGAGCGAGGCCCTGGGCGAGGTCCAGGAGATGATCGACATCTGCGACTTCGCCGTCGGGCTGTCGCGCCAGGTGGGCGGCCGCACCATGCCGTCCGAGCGCCCCGGCCACCGCCTCATGGAGACGTGGCACCCGATGGGCGTGGTCGGCGTGATCAGCGCCTTCAACTTCCCGGTCGCGGTGTGGTCCTGGAACACGGCCGTCGCGCTGGTCTGCGGCGACACCGTGGTGTGGAAGCCGAGCGAGAAGACCCTCCTGTCCGCCGTCGGCGCCGCCGCGCTGCTCGACAGGGCGCTGGCCGAGGCAGGCTTCCCGGCCGGCGTCTCGCAGCTCCTGCTGGGCGACCGCGAGGCCGGCGAGGCGCTCGTGGCCGACCCGCGCGTCGCGCTCGTCTCCGCGACCGGCTCGGAGCGCATGGGCCAGCAGGTCGCGCCCGTCGTCGCGGCCCGCGGCGGCCGGTACCTGCTGGAGCTGGGCGGCAACAACGGCGCGATCGTCGCGCCGTCGGCCGACCTCGACCTCGCCGTGCGCGGCGCCGTGTTCTCCGCGGCCGGCACGGCCGGGCAGCGCTGCACCTCGCTGCGCCGCCTGATCGTGCACGAGTCCATCGTGGACGACGTCGTGGCGCGGCTCGCCAAGGTCTACGCCGGCCTGCCCGTGGGCGACCCGCGCACCGACGGCACGCTGGTGGGGCCCCTGGTCGACGCCGCCGCGCGCGAGCGCATGCTGGCCGCGATCGACGAGGCCGTGACGGCGGGCGGCGAGCTCGTCGTGGGCGGCACGGTCGTGGACGTGCCCGGCGCGGAGGACGCGGCGTACGTGCACCCGGCGATCGTGCGCATGCCGGAGCAGGCCGACGTCGTCAGGCGTGAGACGTTCGCCCCGATCCTGTACGTGCTGACCTACTCGGAGCTGTCCGAGGCGATCGCCGTGCACAACGACGTGCCGCAGGGCCTGTCGTCGTCGATCTTCACGCTGGACGTGCGCGAGGCCGAGACCTTCCTCTCCGAGGTGGGCTCGGACTGCGGCATCGTGAACGTCAACATCGGCACCTCGGGCGCGGAGATCGGCGGCGCGTTCGGCGGCGAGAAGTCGACGGGCGGCGGCCGTGAGTCCGGCTCCGACGCCTGGAAGCAGTACATGCGCCGCGCCACCAACACGGTGAACTACTCCACGGAGCTGCCGCTGGCGCAGGGCGTCAACTTCGGCTGACCTGCGGGCGCACGAGAACGGCCCGGCTGCACCCGTCAAGACGGGTGCGGCCGGGCCGTGTCGTCAGCGGACGGCGTCCGGCGCTCCGGTCAGGAGACGGCCGAGATGGCCATGAGGGAGCCGGTCTCGGTCGTCGGGTCGGTGCTCGGGGCGTACCGGTTCACCGAGGCGATGGGGACGCCGAGGCGTGCCGCGACCTCCTCGATGCTGAGGTTCTGCGCCCAGCGGAGCACGCGGATCTCGCTGATCTGAGCCGTGGTGAGCGCCGGCGCCGGCTCCGCGGGCGCCGCGACCAGGGCGGGCGCGGCGACGGGCGCCGGTGCCGGGGTCGGCGCGACCTCTGTGGAGAGGTCCTCCCACTCGGCGGCGGGCGCCTCGGCGGGCGGGCTCACCGGCAGGGCGGTCCGCTCCGGCTTCACGGGCGCGTACTTGTCCTCCAGGTGCAGCCGCTCGGCGCTGATCGTCTCGGCGTCGGCCGGCGTGGTGTCGGCGGCGATGTCCGCGGTGCTGTCGGCCTCGACCGGGTCGACCAGGGACCCGTCCTCCGGGTTGATGGGCAGCGCGAGCTTCGGCAGCACCATCTCGGTCAGGGCGGCGGCGCTCGCGGCCGCCTCCTCCGGGGTCCGGCGGGGGGCGTTCGGCTCCGGCATCCACTCGCCGGCCAGCGTCGCGGCCTCCTGGACGACGTCGCGGATCGTGCGCTCCGACTCCAGGTGCGGGCGCGTGACCTCCGCGGTCACGGCCGCGGGCACGTGCCGGTGGACCCGGCCCACCGCGGCGTTCACGTCGGCGATCCGGGCCGCCCGCTCCGCGTCGGGGGCGATCTGCGCCAGCCGCACCGCGTCGAGCATGTCCAGCACGGCCGTCTGCCGGTCGTTGTGGATCTCCGCCGCCCGGTCGAGGGCGCGCGAGCTGGAGGCCGACTGGAAGAAGAGGTGGACCGCGACGGCGGCCAGGACGGGCGCGACGGCGCGGGAGATGGCGAAGATGCCCTCCCCGAGCAGCCAGCCGTGCCACGCGGCGAGCGCGCCGGAAAGGATGCCGACGACGATCGCGCCGCCGAGCCAGCGGGCGTGCCCGGACACCGGGCGGCCGGTCTCGAGCGCGCGGTCTGCCCGGCGGCGCCCCTCCCAGGCGAGGCCGATCACCAGTGCCTCGTAGGCGACGCCGAGGGCGTAGCCGAGCCGGGGGCCCTCATAGGCGGCGATCGTGTGCGACATGCCGATGTAGGCCCAGGCCGAGAGCCCGAAGGCACCCAGGGCGAAGCCCGGGTTCCTCCGCGTGTCGGCGATGACCGCCGGAACGCGTCGGGGACGTTTCTCCGATGCCATGTTGGGTAAGTCCCTTTCGGTCAGAACAGGTGAGGACGGTAGCGATGGTGCAAGGCTGATCTTCGTCTACTTTGCGTCCTATGCGCTCTTCACGCCGAAGATCGACCTCAATCTTTTATCGAACGACCCGTTCGCGGGCCGGGCAAGCCGGTCGATCAGGGGCGAAAAGTTATCCACAATGACGCCTCATGGCCCAGCGCGATAGATGTTCGTGCCGAATGATATCCCTATGAGTTCACCACTTCGGTCCACGCCGACCACCTCCGCCGTCGGCCCCCTCGACGGGCTGAGCCTGCGCGACCGGCTCGACCTCGCGGCCCGGCTGGCGGGCCGCCTGGTCGCGCACGTGCTGCGGCCCGCCAACGCCGCGGCCGTCGAGCGCCTCGTCGGGTACGTCCGGTCCGAGTCGGTAGTGCCCGCGGGCGAGGTCGACCCCGAGCGGTACGCCGCCGTCACCCGGGACTGCGCGACGGACCTGCTGGTGCACGCCGGGCCCCGGGATGAGCGCGGGTCCCTGGTCCGCCGCCTCCTCGCCGAGGGGTCGTGGGGCGCGGTCCACGGCCCCGGCGGCGAGGGCGAGGACGACGGCACCGACCCCGCCGGCCTCGTCCTCGACGCGGCCGAGCGTGCGCTCCTGGAGCAGTGGCGCGACGGCGGGGTGCTCGGCCACTTCATCGTGACCGACCTGGTGGACGAGCACGCGGTGCTGCACAACCTGGAGGACGACCTGGACTACCGGGTGTTCACGGGCCACTCCGAGATCCGCGCGGTCGCCCTCGCACCCGGTCTGCCGCTGTCCGGGCGGGTGCTGCCGGTCGGCGCGGTCTGGGTCTTCGCGAGCACCCCGGCGGTCTTCCTGCCTGACGCCATCGAGGGTGTCGTGCACGGCGTCGTGGCGCTGCTGACGTCCTCGCCGTCCCCGGCCTTCCGCAACCCGCGCACGCTGGCCCGCGCCCGCGAGCTCGTCGCCGACCACCACCGGGCCTTCCTCGACCTCTTCGGGGACGTCGTGGTCGAGGGCACCGCGTCGCACGTCGTGGACTGCTGCCTGCGGTTCAAGGACCGGGTCGGGGCGCCGGCCGAGGAGTTCGCGCTGCTCGGCGCGCTCCGCGACGAGCGCTGGCTGCCCGACGACGCCGCCGACCCCGACGACGCGACGTTCGCCCTGGTCCACCACCCCGTCAAGGGGCTGCGGCTGCTCGACTGGTACGCGCAGCTCCGCGAGGTGCACACGGCGCCGCTCCTGCCGTGGAAGCCGCGGCGGCTCGCACAGGTGCTGGCCGACCCGGACGCGCCGTCGTGGGTGCTCGCCCTGCTCGCCGAGCGCCACCCGGACCACCTGGACGTGCTGTACCGGACGGCGTCCGGCCGCCCCGGCCTCACCTGGGCGCGGGACGGCGCGGCGCTGCTGCGGGACCGCGAGCCGGCGCCCGGCCGGGACGAGCCGGGGATCGTCATGGCGGCGTCGGTCATGTGCCGGGTCCCGCCGCCGGGCTGGTCGTGAGACCAGCCCGGTCACTCGGGCGGGGTCCAGTCGGCCGGCATGGTGAACGTGGTGCGGAACTCGTCCGACCGGTAGCCCGACCGCTCCGCCTTGACCGTCACGGTGATGCGGTTCCCCTTGTGGCTGCCGCGGATCCACGTGCGCGGACCGGCCGGCTCCGCCTCCGACCCGATGGCGACGCCGCCGTCGATGTCGACGTAGGTCCACGTATAGGTGACGTTCGGGTCCTGGTTGACCTCGC
Organism: Promicromonospora sp. NPDC059942; assembly: GCF_042731755.1. NCBI lineage: Bacteria > Bacillati > Actinomycetota > Actinomycetes > Micrococcales > Promicromonosporaceae > Promicromonospora > Promicromonospora sp. NPDC059942. Next base: position 349,376 of record NZ_JBHWLR010000005.1, on the reverse strand, counting down.
AGTGGGCGAACCAGCCGGCGTGCAGCGTGCCCGTGGTGAGGTAGACCCCGCAGCTCGGCTTCGGCACGGTGGGCTGGGGCACCGTGCCGGTGGAGTTGGAGAGCACCGCGGTCTCGGCGTACCCCGACCGGCCGCCGGTCAGCCGGACCTGGACGGGCTTGCCCACGTCGGCGAGCGCGACGGTGTAGCTGCACGACCCGAGGTTGTCCCGCTCCTCGCCGCCGACGCTCCACACGCACGTTCGGTCGGCCGGCTGCGGCGTCCAGCCCTTCGGCCACGCGGTGATCTTCTGGCCCACCTCGACCTGCGCCGGGATCGACACGGTTCCGGGCCGGAACTCGGTGAGGACGGCGTCCTGCTCCTCGGCCGTCTCGTCGTCCGGCTCGTCGACGGGCTCGTCGACAGGGGTGGTCGGCGCGCTGGGCGACGCGGACGGCTTCTTCGACGGTTCCTTCGCGCTCGGGCTGGGGCTGGGCGTGCCGGAGGCCCTCGCGGACTCCGTCCCCTCGGCCTGGGGTGTGCTGGGCGTGTCGTCGGGGCCCAGGAAGTGCACCAGGGCCGCGGCGCCGCCGCCGCTGGCCAGCACCAGCCCGAGCGCGACCAGGCCGGTCACGACCCGGCGCCGCACCCGGCTCGGCGCGGGCGCCTCCGGGGCGGCGTCCGGCGTCTGCTCCGCGCCCAGCACGGTGTCCGCTCCGGCCACGCCGGCGCCGGTCAGGCCGGTGACCTCGGGCTCGACCAGCGGCAGGGGGGCGAGGGCGGCGAGGACCGCCGCCGTCGTCGGGCGCGCGGCCGGGTCCTTGGCCAGGCACGCGGTCACCAGACCCCGCAGACCGGCCGGCACGTCCTCCAGGGCGGGCGGCTCGTGCACGATCCGGTAGGTGACCGTCGCCAGGCTGCCCGTCCCGAACGGCGGGGTCCCGGCCGCCGCGAGGTGCGCGACCGCGCCGAGCGACCAGACATCGGTCGCGGCGGTCACGGCCTCGCCACGGGCCTGCTCGGGCGACATGAACTGGGGCGTGCCGGGCTGGACGCCGGTGGTGGTCAGCGAGGTCGCGTCGGAGTCGGCGACGACGCCCAGGTCGATCAGGACCGGCCCGTCGGGGCCGAGGAGCACGTTGGTGGGCTTGACGTCGCGGTGGACGAGTCCTTGGCGGTGGATCGCGTCCAGGGCCTCGGCGAGGCCGGTGACGAGCTCGCGCACGGCGTCCTCGGGCAGGGTTCCCAGCTCGGTGATGGCCTGCGCGAGGGTGGGTCCGGGCACGTGCTCGGTGGCCAGCCAGGGTGTGGGCGCGTCGACGTCGAAGTCGACGACGGCGGCCGTGCGGTGGCTGCGCAGCCGGGTCGCGGCCGATACCTCGCGGCGGAACCGGGTGCGGAACTCGCTCTCGCCCGTGCGCTCCGGGTGGATCACCTTGATCGCGAGCAGGCGGCCGCTGCGGGTCGCGCCGAGGTAGACCACGCCCATACCGCCCTGGCCGAGCCGGCCGCGGATCTCGTAACCGCCGATCTCGGGCGGGTCATCGGCCGTGGGGGGCTTGACCTCGGGCACTGGGACACGTCGGACCACGGCGGACAGCACGGAAGGAGCGTAACGGACGTGCTCGGCTTCACCCGCCGCCCGGGGAGTTCTACCCGCCGGGTCGGCCGCCGTCAGGCCGCTCTCAGCCGCCGCTGACGCTCAGCTCCGCCTCGCGCAGCTTCGCCTCGAACTCCTCGGACAGCTCCCGCGAGTCGAGCCAGCCGTACGGCAGGTGCGGGGTCTTGGGGGAGCCGGCACGGCCGCGCGGACCCTCGGCGTCGTCCCCGGGGTAGGGAGCGTCCAGGTCGAGGGCGTCGAGCCGCTCGCGGAGCTCGGCCAGGGTGTCGATCAGCGCGAGGGAGTGCCGTTTCTCGCCGCCCACGGCGTAGCCCTTGAGATACCACGCCATGTGCTTGCGCAGGTCGCGCATGGCCTTGCCCTCGTCGCCGTCGAAGTACTCGACCATGAGCAGGCCGTGCCGGTAGATCGTGTCGGTGACCTCGCGCAGGCCGGGCCGGATCCGCAGGTCCGAGCCGTTGAACGCGGCGGCGAGGTCGGCGAACAGCCAGGGGCGGCCCTGGCAGCCCCGGCCCACGACGACGCCGTCGGCGCCGGTCTCCTCGACCATCCGCAGCGCGTCCTCGGCGGACCAGATGTCGCCGTTGCCGAGCACCGGCACCGTCCGCACGGCCTCCTTGAGACGCGCGATGGCCTCCCACTCGGCCTGGCCGGAGTAGTGCTGGGCGGCGGTGCGGGCGTGCAGCGCGACGGCGGCGGCGCCGAGCGACTCGGCGATCCGGCCCGCCTCCAGGTACGTCAGGTGGTCGTCGTCGATGCCCTTGCGCATCTTGACCGTCACGGGCACGCCGTGCGGCTCGGCGGCCTCGACCGCGGCCTTGACGATGTCCGTGAAGAGCTGCCGCTTCCACGGCAGGGCGGCCCCGCCGCCCTTGCGCGTCACCTTGGGCACCGGGCAGCCGAAGTTGAGGTCGACGTGGTCGGCGCGGTCCTCGCCCGCGATGATCTTCACGGCGGCGCCCACGGTGGCGGGGTCCACGCCGTACACCTGCGCGGAGCGCGGGGTCTCGTCCGCACCGAACGTGACGATCCGCAGGGCCTCGACGTTGCGCTCCACGAGCGCGCGGCTGGTGACCATCTCCGCGACGTACAGGCCCGGGTCGAACCCGGCCGACCGCCCGGCCTCGCGGCACAGGGTGCGGAAGGCGCGGTTGGTCACGCCGGCCATCGGGGCCAGCACCACCGGCGTGCCCACGGTGATGGGCCCGATCTGGAGGGGTGCGAGCACGGGCGAGCCCGGGCGCGCCGCGGCACCCGGACGGGTGGCGGCGTCGGGCAGCGGGGCGGAGCCGAGCAGGGAGGTCACGGGGTCCATTCTGACGCACGCCCGCCGGGAGCCGCTGCGACGCGGGCCACACCGGGGCGGTGCGCGCCGCGGGGTGCGCGAAGGAGGCCGGGTCTGACATCTTTTGCCGACTAGTTACCCCCATGTATGTAATTGCTCTGCCGGAGCATCGAGGGGGCGCGAGGCGACGGAGACGTAAACCGGGCGACCGGACCGTGCTCGACCGCTCGGGGGTCTCGTGATGGCGCAGCAGTCGGAGAGCAGCACGCAGGGCCGCACGGCGAAGATCAGCGTGGCCACGCTCACCGCCATGGTGGTGGGCTCCATGGTCGGCGCGGGGGTCTTCTCGCTGCCCAGCCGGTTCGCCGGCGAGACCGGGGTGCTCGGGGCGCTGATCTCCTGGACCGTGGCCGGCACCGGGATGCTCATGCTCGCCTTCGTCTTCCAGCGCCTGGCGATCCGCAAGCCAGACCTCGACTCCGGGGTCTACGCCTACGCGAAGGCCGGGTTCGGCGAGTACCTCGGCTTCTTCTCGGCGTTCGGGTACTGGGCGAGTGCCTGCGTCGGCAACGTCACCTACTGGATCCTCATCATGTCCACGCTGGGCGCGCTGCTGCCCGTGCTCGGGGAGGGTGACACCGTCGTCGCGTTCGTCGCCTCGTCGGCCTGCGTGTGGCTGTTCTACCTGCTCGTGCGCCGCGGCGTGAAGGAGGCGACGGCGATCAACCGCATCGTCACCGTCGCCAAGCTGGTGCCCATCATCGTGTTCGTGCTCATCTGCGTGTTCCTGCTGGACCCGCAGGTGCTCGCGGAGAACTTCCGGGGCTACGGCATCACCGGCCCGCTGTTCGAGCAGGTCCGCGGCACCATGCTGGCCACGGTGTTCGTCTTCCTCGGCGTCGAGGGTGCGAGCGTCTACTCGCGGCACGCGCGCCGCCGGGAGGACGTCGGCCGGGCGACCGTCCTGGGCTTCCTCATGGTGCTCGCGATCTTCGCCTCCGTGACGATCGTGTCGTACGGGATCCTGCCGATGGAGGAGCTCGCCGACCTGCGCCAGCCGTCGATGGCGGGCGTGCTCGAGGCGGCCGTCGGCGGCTGGGGCGCCGTGTTCGTGAGCGTCGGCCTCATCGTGTCGGTGCTCGGCGCCTATCTCGCCTGGACGCTCATGGCGTCCGAGGTGCTGTACGTCGCGGCCAAGGACCGGGACATGCCACGGTTCCTCGCGGTGCAGGACGCGAACGACGTGCCCCGCGCCGCCCTCCTTCTGACGACCGCCCTGATCCAGGTGGTCCTCTTCGTCACGCTGCTCTCCGACGACGCGTTCACCTTCGCGCTCGACCTGACCAGCGCACTGTCCCTCATCCCGTTCCTGCTGGCCGCGGGCTACGCCCTCAAGCTGGCGCTGGGCCGCGGCGGCCCGGCGGAGGGCAGCCGCACCACCGGCGACCTCGTCATCGCGACCCTGGCCGTGCTGTACACGGCGTTCCTGCTGTTCGCGGCGGGGCTGACGTTCGTGCTGCTGTCGTTCGTGATCTACGCCCCGGCGACCATCCTGTTCGCGATGACCCGGCGCGAGCAGGGCCGGCGCGTGTTCAGCCGGGGCGAGCTGGTGATCTTCGTCGTGTCGGTCATCGGCGCGGTGATCGGCGTCGTCGCGCTCGCCACGGGCGCGATCTCCATCTGAAAGGGGCACCATGACGATCCAGAGCGGCGGAACGACCCGGCCTTCGGCGGCCTACGGCGTGCACTCGGAGGTCGGGCGCCTGCGCAAGGTGCTGGTCTGCCGGCCGGGGCTCGCGCACCGGCGCCTGACGCCCACCAACTCCGACGACCTGCTGTTCGACGACGTGCTGTGGGTGGACCGGGCGATCGAGCACCACGCCGCGTTCGTCGCGGACCTGCGGGCGCGCGACGTCGACGTGGTCGAGCTGCACGACGTCCTCGCCGCCACCCTGCGGGTGCCCGGCGCCCGCGACTGGCTGCTGGACCGCAAGATCGTCCCCGGCATCGTCGGGCCGGGCCTGATCGACGCGACCCGCGGGTTCCTCGAGGGGCTCGCCCCCGAGCAGCTCGCCGAGTACCTCATCGGCGGCCTGGCCACCCACGACGTGCCCGACCTCCCGGCCGCCTACCGGTCGCTCGCCGAGTACACGCAGGACGCCCGGGAGTACCTCATGGCCCCGGTCCCCAACACGCTGTTCACGCGCGACACGACCTGCTGGCTCTACGGCGGCGTGACGCTCAACCCGCTGTACTGGCAGGCCCGGCACGACGAGACGCTGCTGATGAAGGCCGTCTACGAGTTCCACCCCGACTTCGTGGGGTCCACCGTCTGGTGGGGCGACCCGGAGGCCGATCACCAGCGGGCGACGCTGGAGGGCGGCGACGTCATGCCGGTGGGCAACGGCACCGTGCTGGTGGGCATGAGCGAGCGGACGTCGCGGCAGGCGATCACGCAGGTCGCCGCGGCCCTGTTCGAGGGCGGCGCGGCGCAGCAGGTGGTCGTCGCGGGCATGCCCAAGCTGCGCTCGGCGATGCACCTGGACACCGTCATGACGTTCGCCGACGTCGACACCGTGACCGTCTACCCGCGCATCGTCGAGGCGATCCACGCGTTCGTCCTGCGGCCCGGTGACGGCGGGGAGGTGGCCGTCACGGACGAGGGCAGCACGCCGTTCCTGGACGTCGTCGCCCGCGAGACGGGGCTCGGCGAGCTGCGCGTCATCGAGACCGGCGGCGACGTCTACGAGTCCGAGCGGCAGCAGTGGGACAGCGGTAACAACGCCGTCGCCGTGGAGCCCGGCGTCGTGTTCACCTACGACCGGAACACCACCACGAACGACCTGCTGCGCAAGGCCGGCATCGAGGTCATCGAGATCGCGGGCGCCGAGCTGGGGCGGGGCCGCGGAGGCGGGCACTGCATGACGTGCCCGATCATCCGCGACCCCGCCTTCTGAGCCGGGACCGGAGGGGTCAGGCGCGCAGCCAGACCGTGGTGTCCGACGGCAGCTCGCCCGAGTCCTCGTCGAGCTCGCCCGAGGCCACCAGCACCTGCGCCCCGGCGGGCAGCGCGAACGACGACAAACCGAGGTTGGCGACCACGACGACGTCCGCCACCCGCAGGGCGACGACGTCCGGGTGGTCGGCGAGGGAGTCGACCCACGCGAGCGTGCCCGCGCCGAGGTTCTCGGCCCGGCGCAGGCCGAGCGCGGCCCGGTACATCTCGTACGTGGAGCCCTTGACGCCGTACTGCTGGTCGGCGGCGAGCTCGGCGTAGACATCGGGCTGCGGCAGCCAGGTCTTGCCCGTGGGGCCGAACCCGTTGCCCGGCGCGCCGCCGACCCACGGCAGCGGCACGCGGCAGCCGTCGCGGCCGGGCTCGGCGCCGTTCGTGCGGAAGAACGACGGGTCCTGGCGGACGTCGTCGGGCAGGGCGGTGTGGTCGGGCAGACCGAGCTCCTCGCCCTGGTACATGTACGCCGAGCCGGGCAGGCCGAGCATGAGCAGGGTCGCCGCGCGGGCGCGGCGCAGGCCGAGCGCGGCGTCGGGCTGCGGGTCGGTCGCGCCGATGCCGTTGAGCTGGCGCCCGCCGATCTCCTCCAGGCCGAAGCGCGAGGCGTGCCGCACCACGTCGTGGTTGGACAGCACCCAGGTGGTGGGGGCGCCGACCGCCTCCATGGTGCTCAGCGAGGCGTTGACGACGGTGCGCACCGTCGCCGCGTCCCACGGCGCCGTGAGGAACGAGAAGTTGAAGGCCTGGTGCATCTCGTCGGGGCGCACGTACCGGGCCAGGCGGCTCAGGGGCTCGACCCAGGCCTCGGCCACCAGGCAGCGGTCGCCGTCGTACTCGGCGAGCACCTTGTGCCAGGCGCGGTAGATGTCGTGCACGCCGTCCTGGTCGAACATCGGGCCGCGGTTGCCCGCGCCCGTGGAACCGTCCTCGGGCGCGGCCGGGTCGGCCTCCGTGGCCTCCTCGACGGTGCCCTCGACCATGGCGACCTGGCCGTCCCAGTCGGGCAGGCCGGCGGCCTTGATCATGCCGTGCGCGACGTCGACGCGGAACCCGTCCACGCCCCGGTCGAGCCAGAACCGCAGCACGTCCTCGAACTCGAAGCGAACCTCGGGGTTGTCCCAGTTGAGGTCGGGCTGCGTGGAGTCGAAGAGGTGCAGGTACCACTGCGGGCCCAGCGGGCCGTCGTCCTCGCGCGGGGCGAGGCGCGTCCAGGCCGGGCCGCCGAAGATGGACTGCCAGTTGTTCGGTGCCTCGTCGCCGGCCGGGCCGCGGCCGTCGCGGAACATGTACCGCTCGTGCTCGGCCGAGCCGGGGGCGGCGGCCAGCGCCTCCTGGAACCAGACGTGCTGGTCGGAGGAGTGGTTGGGCACGAGGTCGACGATGACCTTCAGGCCGCGCTCGTGGGCGCCGGCGAGCATCTCGTCGAAGTCGGCGAGCGTGCCGAACAGCGGGTCGATGTCGCGGTAGTCGGCCACGTCGTAGCCGGCGTCCTTCTGGGGCGAGCGGTAGAACGGGCTCAGCCACACGGCGTCGACGCCGAGCTGGGCCAGGTGGTCGAGCTTGGCCGTGACGCCCGGCAGGTCGCCGGTGCCGTCGCCGTTCCCGTCCGCGAACGAGCGCGGGTAGACCTGGTAGATCACCGCGTCGCGCCACCACTCGCCGTTGCCGGCGGGGGTGTGGACGGGGGCTCCGGCGGTGAGGTCGGAGGTGGTGATCGGGGCAGTGCTTGTCACGTGTCGCGTCCTCAGGGGTCGGGAAAAAGGGCTGTAACGCTTGCTGCAAGCGTACGGGAGGAATCGCGCCCGATCGGACAGTGTGCTGCGTCAGACAGCCGTCGCCCCGCTGTCGGACGGCGGCTGGTGGACCGTCAGACGGCGGCGTGCGGCGCCGCGCCGGTGGAGCCGCGCACGACCAGCTCGGGGGTGAACAGCAGCTCCGAGCGGGGCGCGCGCTCGCCGTGGATCTCGGTGAGCAGGGCGCTCACGGCCGCGTGCGCCATGTCGGCCACGGGCTGCCGCACCGTCGTCAGCGGCGGGTCGGTGAACGCCACCAGGGGCGAGTCGTCGTAGCCGACCACGCTCACGTCGTCGGGCACGGACAGGCCGCGGGCGTGCGCGGCGCGCACGGCGCCGAGCGCCATCAGGTCGGACCCGCAGACCACGGCGGTGTGCCCGGAGTCGAACAGCTCGCCGGCCGCGGCCTGGCCGCCCTCCAGCGTGTAGAGCGTGAGGCTGACGTGCTTGCGCGCCTCCTCCTCGGTGGCTACGAGGCCGTGCCGCAGGAGCTGGGCCACGAACGCCTCGATCTTGCGCTTGGCGGGCACGAACCGGTCCGGCCCGATGGCCATGCCGATGCTGCGGTGGCCCAGTGCCACCAGGTGCCGCACCGACAGCTCGATGCTCGCGCTGTCATCCGGCGAGACGAACGGGGCGTCGATGCCCTCGGCGTAGCCGTTGATGAGCACGATCGGCAGGCCGCGCCCGCGCAGGCGCTGGTAGCGCTCGGTCGAGGCCCGGGTGTCGGCGTGCTTCCCGGAGACGAAGACGATGCCGTCCACGGCGTGGTCGATCAGCGTCTCGACGTACTCGTCCTCGGTGGTGCCGCCCGGCGACTGGGTGCACAGCAGCGGCGTGTAGCCGCGCGACGCGAGCTGCGACTCGATGGCCTGCGCGAACGCGGGGAACACCGGGTTGGACAGCTCGGGGACCACCAGGCCGATGAGGCCGGCGGGGCGGGCGCGCAGCGCGGACGGCCGCTCGTAGCCGAGCACGTCCAGGGCGGCGAGCACCGCCTGGCGGGTCTCGCCCGCCACGCCGGGCTTGCCGTTGAGCACGCGCGACACGGTCGCGGTGGAGACCCCCGCCTGTTCGGCGAGGTCGGTCAGTCGGGTGCGCACGCCAGGCAGCCTAGGCGACATGCGGTTCCTTCGTCCTGGGTGTTTACCGGGTGTCGGATGCCGGGTTGCAAGCGATGCTGAAACTTTATCGCAACTTCTTGCACAATCGGACGATGTGCCCGTACGGTTCGGGCATCGAAACCCAGGCCCGACGTCGGGCCGCGAACCATCGGGAGTGACGATGCGACGGAGCATCCTGACCGCCGCTGTCCTGACCACGACGCTGGCGCTGGCCGCCTGCTCGGGCGGCGCAGAGGATCAAGCAGGGGGCGAGGAGTCGACCCCGCCCAACGGGGAGGGCAGCACCCTGACCGTGTGGGTCGACGAGACCCGCCAGGCCGCTGTCGAGGACGCGGCCACCGGCTTCGAGGAGGCCACGGGCGCGCAGGTGGACGTGGTCCTGAAGAACTTCGAGGACATCCGTCCCGACTTCCTGGCCCAGGTGCCCACGGGCAAGGGCCCGGACATCACCGTCGGCGCCCACGACTGGCTGGGTGAGCTCACGACCAACGGTGTCGTGGCCCCGATCGAGCTCGGCGACACGGCCGACGCCTTCGAGCCGGTCTCCGTCTCGGCCTTCACGCAGGACGGCCAGGTCTACGGCCTGCCCTACGCCGTGGAGAACATCGCGCTGATCCGCAACACGGAGCTCGCGTCCGAGGCGCCTGCCACCTGGGACGACGCGATCGCCGCCGGCAAGGACGCCGGCACCAAGTACCCGCTGCTGATCCAGACCTCGACCGAGGGCGACCCCTACACGTTCTACCCGCTGCAGACGTCGTTCGGCGCCCCCGTGTTCGAGCAGAACGAGGACGGCTCGTACAAGCCGGAGCTCGCGCTCGGCGGCGAGGGCGGCACCGCGTTCGCGGAGTGGCTCGCGGAGCAGGGCGACGTCGGCAACCTGAGCACCGACGTCACCTACGACATCGCGCTGGCGGCCTTCGCCAAGGGCGAGTCGCCGTTCATCGTGGGCGGTCCCTGGATGCTGGAGTCGTTCGGCGACCTCGACCTGGCGATCGACCCGCTCCCGAGCGCCGGCGGCGAGCCCGCCCAGCCGTTCGTGGGCGTGGCCGGCTTCTACGTGAGCGCGCAGAGCGAGAACGCGCTGCTCGCCAACGACTTCCTGGTCAACTACATGGCCACCCCCGAGGCGCAGCTCGCGCTCTACGAGGCGGGCGACCGTCCGCCGGCCCTCATCGAGGCCGCCGACACCGCGTCCGAGGACCCGATCACCGCGGGCTTCCGCGCCGTCGGCGCCGACGCCGTCCCGATGCCGTCGCTGCCCGAGATGGGTGCCGTCTGGGCGTACTGGGGCGTGACCGAGGCCGCGATCATCTCCGGCAAGTCCGACCCGGCCAAGGCCTGGGACAAGATGGTCACCGACATCCAGGGCGAGATCGGTTGATGTACTCACCCGTGACCCGGGGCTCCGGCCGGACCGGCTGGAGCCCCGGGTTTCTCGTCAAGCTCGTCCTGATCGCCCTGGTGGACGCCCTGGGCGTCTACGCCGTGCTGGCAGCGTGGGGCGCCGAGTCCTGGGGCGTCCTCGCCGCGATGGTGGCGCTGCTGCTCGTGGCCAACTGGGCCTACTTCTCCAAGCGCGCGCTGCCCCTGAAGTACATCCTGCCGGGCCTGGCCTTCCTGCTCGTCTACCAGGTGTACGTGGTGGCCTACACGGGCTATGTCGCGTTCACCAACTACGGCGACGGGCACAACAGCACCAAGGAGCAGGCCATCGAGGCCCTCCTGGTGCAGAACGAGCGGCGGGTCGAGGGCTCGCCCTCCTCGCCGCTGACGGTCGTGGCCGACGGCGACACGCTCGGCTTCGCGATCGTCTCGCCCGACGGCGAGGTGGAGGCCGGCACGGCCGACCAGCCCCTGGAGCTGGTGGACGGCGCGACCGTCGACGCAGGCCGGGTCACCGCGCTGCCCGGCTACGACGTGCTGGAGTACGCCGCCGTCCTGGAGCGGCAGCAGGAGGTCACGAAGCTGCGCGTCCCCGTCTCGGACGACCCGAACGAGGGCTCGGTCCGCACGCAGGACGCGCGCACCGGCTACGTGTTCACGTCCACGCTGGAGTACGACGCGGCGTCGGACACCATGACCGACACGACCACCGGGGTGACGTACACGCCCAACGACGACGGCCAGTTCGAGGCCGCCGACGGCACGACCCTGCCCGTGGGCTGGCGCGTGCTGGTCGGGTTCGACAACTTCGTCACCGCGTTCGGCGACGACCGGTACGCCGGGCCGTTCGGCAAGATCCTGGTGTGGACGTTCGCGTTCGCCGTGCTCTCGGTGGCCTCGACGTTCCTGCTCGGCCTGTTCCTGGCGATCGCGTTCAACGACGCGCGCCTGCGCGGCCGCCGCATCTACCGGACGCTCGTGATCCTGCCGTACGCGATCCCGGGGTTCCTCGCGGCCCTGCTGTGGTCGGGCATGCTCAACCGCTCCTACGGGTTCGTCAACGAGGTGCTGCTGGGCGGGGCGTCGATCCCGTGGCTCACCGACCCGGTGCTCGCCAAGCTGGCGGTGCTGGGCGTGAACCTGTGGCTCGGCTTCCCGTACATGTTCCTGATCTGCACGGGCGCGCTGCAGTCGCTGCCGACCGACGTGCTGGAGGCCGCGAAGATCGACGGCGCCGGCCGCTGGCGCACGTGGCGCTCCATCACGCTGCCGCTGCTCCTGGTCGCGACGGCGCCGCTGCTCATCTCGTCGTTCGCGTTCAACTTCAACAACTTCACGCTGATCTACATGCTCACGGGCGGCGGCCCGCGGTTCGACGACGCCTCGGTGCCGCTCGGGCACACCGACATCCTCATCTCGATGGTCTACTCGGTCTCCGGCCTGGACGGGACGGCGGCCAAGGACTATGGCCTGGCCAGCGCCCTGTCGATCGTGATCTTCGTGGTGGTCGCGACCATCTCCGCCCTCGCGTTCCGGCGCACCCGATCGCTCGAGGAGATCGCCTGATGAGCCCGCGCACCGCACACGTTCCCCGCCGCCCCGGGCAGCGCGCCCGCTGGTTCTCCGAGATCGGCTGGCGGCACCTGGTCGGCATCCTCGCCGTGGTCTACGCGGGGTTCCCGCTCGTCTACGTCGTCTCCGCCTCCCTGGCCGACGGCGGCACCCTGACCGGCTCGAACGACCTGTTCGCGTCGGTCTCGGGCGCCAACTACGCGGCCCTGGCCGGCACGCGGTTCTGGACCTGGATGGCCAACACCCTCGTGGTGGCGGTCGCGACGGGCGCCGGGACGGTGCTCATGGGCGCCGCGGCCGCGTACGCCTTCTCGCGGTTCCGGTTCAGCGGACGCCGGGTGGGGCTCACGGCCCTGCTGATCATCCAGATGTTCCCGCAGATGCTCGCCTTCGTGGCGATCTTCCTGCTGCTCATCTCGCTCGGGAACGTGGTGCCGGGCCTCGGCCTGGACTCCAAGCTGTCGCTGATCTGCGTGTACCTGGGCGGCGCGCTCGGCGTGAACACGTTCCTCATGTACGGGTTCTTCAACACCGTGCCGCGCGAGATCGACGAGGCCGCGAAGATCGACGGCGCCTCGCACGCCCAGATCTACTGGACCATCGTGCTGCGCCTCACCGCGCCGATCCTCGCCGTGGTGGGGCTGCTCAGCTTCATCAGCACGTTCGGCGAGTTCATCATCGCGCGCGTGCTGCTCCAGTCGGAGGACAACTGGACGCTCGCCGTGGGGCTCTACGGCTGGGTGTCGTCGCTGCAGGACGCCAACTGGGGCCTGTTCACGGCGGGGGCCGTGGTCTCGGCCCTGCCGGTGCTGGCGCTCTTCCTGTTCCTGCAGAAGTACATCGTGGGCGGCCTGACGGCGGGCTCCGTCAAGGGCTGACCAGCCCATTCCCTTTGAGGCCTAAGTTTCTTCGCTTTCCCGTTCTGGAAAGCGAAGAAACTTAGGCCTCAATGGGCAGTGAGTGCTGTCAGCCGGCATCGTCGAACTCCACCCTGACGTGCGCGCTGCGGGGAACGACGTAGATCTCGTAGCCGGCGCTGGTCAGTGCCTTCGTCAGCGCGTCCGTCGTCACGGGAACCCCGCGCTCCAGCCGGGAGAGCGTCGGTCGCGAGGATCCGATGAGCTCGGCGAGCGAGGATTGGCTCAGACCGGCCGATTCCCGGGCGCCCTTGACGGCTGTCCCGAGCGCGGCGAGGCCGCGGGCGCGGAACCATCTCTGAATCATAAGTGATTCAATTCCTCCGGGTGGCGCGATGAATCAGATATGAGCAGCTTCTGCGCTCGGTACTCGTGCGTCAAATCTGATTCACGCCGCGGAGCGGTCGACCAACCGGCGGTGCAGCGCGATCGCGGACAGGTCCGTCAGGGACGCGACCTGGTCCACCACCACGCGCAGGCGTGCGGCGTCGTCGGACGCCGCGCGCCAGTCAGCGGCGAGCGGCGGCTCCAGCTCGTCCGGGCCGCGGTCGGCCAGCACGCGCACCAGGTCGGTCAGGATCTCCCGCTCCCGCAGGTAGCGGGGCTCCTGGCCGCGGGGCGCCATCACATAGGCCACCGCGATGCCCTTGAGCGCGAGGATCTCGTGCTCGGTCTCGTCGGGCACCACGAGCCGCGCGGCGTAGCGCGTCAGCGCCCCGTCGCCGTACTCGGCGCGGGTCGCGTCGATCGCCGCGCCGATGAACCGGCCGATGAGCTGGCTCGTCATGTCCTTGAGCGAGGCCAGCGAGCCGCGCGAGCCGTCGAAGGCCCGCACCAGGTGGCCCTCGCCGCGCAGGTACTCCTGCAGCCGCCCGATCGCGGCGTCGACGGCGTCGGCCCGGTACCACTCGCCGTACCAGGACCGCACGAACTCGGCGACGCGCGCCCGCTCGTCGGCGTCGGCCATGAGGTCCAGGTCGATGCGGCCGGCCACCACGCCGTCCTCGACGTCGTGCACGGAGTAGCTGATGTCGTCGGCGAGGTCCATGACCTGCGCCTCCAGGCACTTCACGCCGTCCGGCGCGTCCTTGCGCAGCCACGTGAACACGGGCAGGTCGTCGGGGTAGACGCCGAACTTGCGGCTGGCCGTGCCGTCGGGCCGGGCGGGGCCGGCGCCGTACGCCCACGGGTACTTGACGCTCGCGTCGAGGCTGGCCCGGGTCAGGTTGAGACCCGCGGGGACGCCGTCGAACCCGATCACCTTGGGCTCCAGCCGCGTGAGCAGGCGCAGGGTCTGGGCGTTGCCCTCGAAGCCGCCGATCGGCTCGGCGATCTCGGCCAGCGCCGTCTCGCCGTTGTGCCCGAAGGGCGGGTGCCCCAGGTCGTGGGTGAGGCAGGCGGTGTCGACGACGTCGGGGTCGCAGCCGAGCGAACGGCCCATGCCGCGGCCCACCTGGGCCACCTCGAGGGAGTGCGTCAGGCGGGTGCGCACGAAGTCGTCGTGCCCGGCGCCGAGCACCTGGGTCTTGGCGCCGAGGCGGCGCAGCGCGGAGGAGTGCACCACGCGCCCGCGGTCGCGCTCGAACGGGGTCCGGGCCTGCGACTTGGGCGGTTCGTTCACCCAGCGCTCGACGTCCTGCGCGCTGTACGACGGCGGGATGCTCTTCCCGAGGGCTTGCTCCACGCCCGCCACTCTAGCCACGCGCTCCGACATCCCGGAATCACGCGGTCCGCGGAGGCTCCGGGGGTGCGGCCGGTGCCGTCGCCGGCGGAGGCAGGTCCCTGCCTCCGCCGCGCAGCGCTACTTGTTGTTGCTGTACCAGCTCAGGCCGCCGGGGAGGTTGATGGAGTGCTTCTTGGTCTTGGAGTTCCAGGTCCAGGGACCCACCTTGAAGCTCATCGACGACAGGCCCCGCTGCGTGATGTTGAACTTGAGCGGACCGAGCGACAGCCGCTTGCGATACCTGATTCCCATGGTGCCTTTGTTCCTCCCTGAGTCGGGCAAAGCGTACCGAACCGCGCTAGTCCGGCAAACCAAACTCGCCCGCCCGGGAGGGGTCAGTCGCGGGCCGACATCCAGGCGTCGCTCGCGCGCTGGACGTCGTCCGGCGTGACCGACTCCGCGACCGTCACGAAGTACCAGCGGTGGCCGAACGGGCAGCGCACCGCGGCCTGCCGGAAGCCCTCGAACCAGTCGGCGGGCTCGGCCAGGCTGCTCGCCCCGGCCTCGATCGCGCGGGCGTACGCCGCGTCGGTGTCCTCGACCGGGATCGTGAAGCTCGCGTGCGTCGGGCCGCCCGGCTCGGGCGCCGCCGAGTCGGGCGGGAACGCGCCCGCGACGGTGAAGGTCGACTCGCCCGCGGCGGACCGCAGGACCAGGTCGGAGTGGATCACGGCGTCGCCCGCGGTGATCACGTCGAGCGTCTCGGCCCCCAGCGCGGCCTCGTAGAAGGCGATGGCGGCGCGGGCGTCGGACACGGCGATGTTGGGGTGCAGGGCTGAGTTCCTCATGTCGTCGATGCTGCCCGAGCGGGGATGTGCCAGTCTTGGAAGAATGCGACAGGTGTTCGACGGCGAGGCTCCCGCGGCCCGGAACCTCGTGAACAGCGCGCTCGACTCCGGGCCCACCCTCGGCATCGTCGACCCCGTGCGGGCGCGCGACGCGTTCGCCCTGGCCCGCGTGGAGCCGGTGCCCGACCTCGCCGACCTCGTGGACTGGCACTGGGTGATCAGCTGGGACCTGCCGCCCGGGGTCGCGTTCACCCAGACCGTCATGCCGCACCCCGTCGGGCACGTCGTCGCGGAGCAGGAGGGCCTGCTCGCCTACGCGATGCCCGCCGGCCTCTTCGTGCGCACACTGACCGGCTCCGGCGCCGTGGTCGGCACCAAGCTGCGCCCCGGCGGCTACCGCGCCCTGCTCGGCCGCGCCGACCCGGGGGAGCGCGGCGCCGTCGAGCCCTTCCTCGGCCCGACGGCGGCGCGCGCCAACGACGAGGCCGTCGCCCAGGCGGCGGCCGGGCAGCCCGAAGCCGCCGTCCGCACCCTCACCCCGCTGCTCCAGGAAGCGGCCGAGCGCTCCCGGACGGCCCGCTCCGCCGCGGCCCTCACCGCGCTCAGGGAGGCGTTCGCGGTGATCGCCGACGCTGTACCGGGCACGTCCGTCGCGGCGCTCGCGGACACGCTCGGCACCACGCCGCGCTCGCTGCAGCGGCTGTTCGCCGACTGGGTGGGCGTGAGCCCCAAGTGGGTGCTGCAGCGGCACCGCGTGCACCTCGCCGCCGAGCTGCTGGGCCGCGACCCGGAGCTGGACCTGGCCGGGCTCGCCGCCGCCGTCGGCTACTACGACCAGGCGCACTTCACGGGAGACTTCGTCCGCGCCGTCGGCGTGCCGCCGGGGGAGTACGCCCGGACGTGCGGCCGGGGTGTCGGACAGCGGGCATAGAATCCGACCGTGGCCGGGCTGATCAGACGCGAGGATGTGGACCAGGTCCGCGAGCGCGCGCGGATCGACGAGATCGTCTCGGCGCACGTGACCCTCAAGCCCGCCGGGGTGGGCGCGCTGGTGGGGCTGTGCCCCTTCCACGACGAGCGCAGCCCGAGCTTCAACGTGCGGCCCAGTGTGGGCCGGTACCACTGCTTCGGGTGCGGCGAGGGCGGCGACGTCATCGAGTTCGTCATGAAGATGGACGGGCTCGGCTTCACCGAGGCCATCGAGTACCTCGCGGGCAAGACCGGTGTGCAGCTGCGGTACGAGGAGGGCGGCACCGCCCGTCCGCGTGAGGAGCCGGGCCGGCGTCAGCGGCTGCTGGACGCGCACAGTGTGGCCGCGGAGTTCTACGCGGAGCAGCTCATGGGGCCGGACGCGTCGGCGGCGCGCACGTTCCTCGCGGAGCGCAGCTTCGACCGGTCGGACGCCGAGCTGTTCGGCGTCGGCTTCGCGCCCAAGGGCTGGGATGCGCTGCAGCGGCACCTCCAGGGCCGGGGCTTCACGCAGGCCGAGCTGGTCGCGAGCGGGCTGATGTCGCAGGGGCAGCGCGGGATCTACGACCGGTTCCGCGGGCGGGTCATGTGGCCCATCCGCGACGTGACGGGGGCCGTGATCGGGTTCGGCGCGCGGCGCCTGTTCGAGGACGACCAGGGACCCAAGTACCTGAACACCCCCGAGACCAGCCTCTACAAGAAGTCGCACGTGCTGTACGGGATCGACCTCGCCAAGCGGGAGATCGCCAAGGGCAAGCGCGTGGTGGTGGTCGAGGGGTACACGGACGTCATGGCGGCGCACCTGTCGGGTGTGACGACGGCGGTCGCCACGTGCGGCACGGCCTTCGGCGCCGACCACGCCAAGGTGGTGCGGCGCCTGCTCGGCGACACGACGGCGGGCGGTGGCATGCAGCTCGCCTCCGGCGGCACCGTGGGCGGCGAGATCATCTTCACGTTCGACGGCGACGCGGCGGGCCAGAAGGCCGCCGAGCGCGCCTACGGCGAGGACCAGCGGTTCTTCGCGCAGACGTACGTGGCAGTGGCCGACGACGGCATGGACCCGTGCGACCTGCGCATGGCCCGGGGCCCGGAGGCGGTGCGGGCGCTGGTCGACGGCCGCAAGCCGCTGTTCGCCTTCGTGATCCAGGCCAAGATCAAGCAGTTCGACCTGAACACGGTGGAGGGCCGCGTGTCCGCCGTGCGGGCGGCGGCACCCGAGATCGTGGGCATCCGCGACCGCAGCCAGCGCGACGGGTACATGCGCCAGGTCGCGGGCTGGATCGGCACGGAGATCGACGAGGTGCGCCGCGAGGTGGCCCGCGCGGCGTCCACGCCGTCGCAGCGTCGTCCGGCCGACGGCGCGCGGCCCGCGTCCGGTGCGACGCCGGTCGCCGGCGGCGCGCAGGGCGGCGGCCGTCCGGCGTCGGGCGCGGTGCAGCTCCCGGCCCCCGACCCGCGCGACCCCGTGGCGCGCGACGAGCGCCTTGCGCTCGTCGCGGTGCTGCAGTACCCGCAGCACGTGCCGGCGTCGTTCGACGAGCTCGGCGAGGACGCGTTCGCCGTGCCGGCCTGGCGTGCGGTGCACGGCGCGATCCGGGCGGCCGGGGGAGCGGCCGGCGGGCGCGAGCTGTCCGCCGCGCAGTGGGTGGCCGCGGTGCTGGAGCAGTCATCCGAGTCGGTGGCGATCGTGGTCACGCAGCTCTCGGTGGCGTCGCTCCCGGAGGACCGGGAGGCCGCCGTCGCGGCGTTCGTCGAGGGCGTCGTGCGCCGGGGGGTTGGGCCGGGGCTCCAACCCCAGGGCGAAAACGCAAGCAACCACCCCCAACCGGCCTCCCCCCCCCCCCCCCCGAAACCCCCACCCCCCCCCCCCCAACCCCCCACCATACGCAAACCTTTAAGGAGACGACGACCACCGGGATCGACGTGAGCATAGTCGTCGGCACGCAGGATCGTGAAAAAATGCTCGGTTACATTGAGCAGTACAGGGAAGAGCGCCAGCCGATCAACGGCGTCGGCAATATTATGAAAGCACGCG
>NZ_JBHWLR010000005.1:320740-331161 GCF_042731755.1 Promicromonospora sp. NPDC059942 | reverse complement strand
TCGGTGTTTGTTTTTTCTCGTTCGTCTCTTGCTCCCTAACCCGTGGGGTCCACCCCCCGCGCAGCCGCCTGCAGCGGCTCGACCCCGCCGACGCCGAGACCTACAACTCCGCGTTCGCCGAGCTCCTGGCGATCGAGAGCGAGCGAAGGGCGCTGCGCGAGAGCGCGTAGTGGTCGGGCTGCTGGTGCTCGTTTGGGGTGCTGGCGCTGGGATCGGCACTTCTCTGGGGTGCTGGTGCTGAGGTCGGCACATTCCTGGGCGCCTGCCTTGAGGTCGGCACTCTGTAATGAGGTCGGCACAGGCCTGTGCCGACCTCGACGCAGACTGCCGACTTGGCGGGTTCCGGCCAGGGGAGTGCCGACCTGGCTGGCCGAGAGATCAGGGGGGCTGCCGACTTGGCGGGATCTGATCGGCCACCTGCTGGCCCGACAGCCTTCCTGGGGCGGTGGTGCTGAGGTCGGCACATTCCTGGGCGCCTGC
Organism: Promicromonospora sp. NPDC059942; assembly: GCF_042731755.1. Classification (NCBI taxonomy): domain Bacteria; kingdom Bacillati; phylum Actinomycetota; class Actinomycetes; order Micrococcales; family Promicromonosporaceae; genus Promicromonospora; species Promicromonospora sp. NPDC059942. The sequence goes on along the minus strand of NZ_JBHWLR010000005.1, from coordinate 330,681 downwards.
CCCGAGGTCGGCACTCTGTAATGAGGTCGGCACAGGTCTGTGCCGACCTCGATGCAGACTGCCGACTTGGCGGGTTCCGGCCAGGGGAGTGCCGACCTGGCGGAGGTCAGGCCGGCGACGGCGTCGGGTGGTCGCGGCCCAGCAGCTCCGCGTCCAGCGAGACGGCAGCCAGCTGGCCCGACGCCGCCGCCATGAGCACCGACGCCAGCGGCCCCGGCATCGCCGATGTGTGCGCCATGTCGCCGGCCGCGAACACGCCGGGCAGGCTGGTGCGGGCCATCGCGTCGACCTCGACGGCGCCCGACGGCAGCAGGGTCAGGCCGAGCTGCTGCGCGAACGGCGCGCGCTGACCGAACTCGGCCGCGACGAAGATGCCGCCCACCTCCTCGTCCGGCCCCTCCGCGAGCACGACGCGCGCGCCGTCGGCGGTGCGCACCAGCTCCTTGACGGGCTCGGGCCGCACGCCCACCCCGGCGTCGGCCAGCAGGGCGCGGGTGTCCGGGTCGAGGTCGCCGCCGTCGGCCAGGACGGTCAGGCGGCTCGCGATGCGCTCCAGCAGGAACGCGACCCGGGCCACGTGCGGGCCGCTGCCGAGCACTGCGACCGGCTTGCCGCTCAGCTCGTGCCCGTGGCAGTAGGGGCACACGGCCGCGACGGTGCCGAACAGGGGCTCCAGCCCGGGGATCGCGGGCAGGGTGTCACGCAGCCCGGTCGCGAGCACCACGGCGCGGGCCGGGACGACGTCGGCGCCCAGCTCCACCCGGAACCCGTCGCCGTCCGGCACGACGGCGGTCGCCGCGTCCTCGCGGACGGTCACCGTCGCATAGGCGGCGAGCTCGGTGCGGGCCACGGCGCGGAACTCGGCCGGGGGCCGGCCGTCGTTGGTCACCACGTTGTGCATGTGCTCGGCCGTGGCGTTGCGGTACTCGCCGGAGTCGAGGAGCAGCACACGCCGGTGCATCCGGCCGAGGGTGAGCGCGGCCTGGAGGCCGGCGGGGCCGCCGCCGATCACGACGGCGTCGTAGGAGGTCAGGGGGTCTGTGGCGGACATGGCAGGGCTCCGTTTCCCGGGACGTCTTGCGGTACCACCCCAGGATGTGACTTCATGTTGACATGAAGTCAAGCGAGACCTGGTCGGTCGGCGAGACGGCCCGTCGGTTCGGGCTGGAGACCCACGTGCTGCGCTACTGGGAGGACGAGAACCTGCTGCGCCCGGCGCGCGACGGTGCCGGCCGCCGCCGCTACGGGCGCGACGACGTGGTGCGGGTGGGCGTCATCGTGCGCAGCAAGGCGGCGGGCATGACGCTGGAGCAGGTGCGCGTCATGCTCGACGCCGGGGCGTACGACCGGCACCAGGTCCTGGAGGCGCACATCGCGGACCTGGACCGCCGGATGGCAGACATGGCGGCGTCCCGCGCGATGACGGAGCACGCGCTGCAGTGCCGCGCGCACGACATCGCCACCTGCCCCGGCTTCCGCAAGCACGTCCAGGACGTGCTCGACGGCGTGCGGGAGGGGTTCGTGGTCACGCGGACGGCATGAGCCGTCACGCGTACCGCGTAACCGTCACGCGGACTGCGTCACCTTCGGGTTGTCGCGGGGGAGCAGCAGCACCGTCACGATCATCACCGCGGCGCAGGCCACGACGCACCAGAACACCAGGTGCATGGCGTTCGCCAGCCCCGCCCCCTCGGGCGTGCCGTCCGCGCCGACCACCGTCAGGGCATTGACCACCGCGCCGAGCGCGGCCACGCCGACGGCCTGCCCGATCGACCGGGCGAACATGTTGGTCGCAGTCACCGCGCCACGCTCGCCCCAGCCCACGCTGTGCTGGGCGGCGAGCAGGGTGGGCACGGCCACCAGGCCCATGCCGAGGCCGATGACGAACACCGCGGCCGAGATCTGCCACACGGCGGCGTCGGCGTCGAGCAGGAGGGTCAGGAGCGAGCCGGCCAGGACGACCACCGCGCCGATCGTGCTGGTCCAGCGGAAGCCGATCGCCAGGTAGACCCGTCCCGACAGCGTGGCCGCGATGGGCCAGCCGAGCGTGAGCGCCGCGAGGGCGAACCCGGCCACCAGCGGCCCCACGCCGAGCACGCCCTGCGCGTAGATCGGGATGTAGGTGGACAGGCCGAGCGTGATGACGCCGACCATCAGCGACGCCGCCGTCGACGCGCCCACCACCCGGCGGCGCAGCAGCCGCAGGTCGAAGATCGGGTGGGCCGTGCGCCGGGCGGACACGGCGAACGCGACGAGCAGCGCCACGGCCGCGACGAAGATGACGATCGACTGCGCCGAGGCCCAGCCCCAGGCGTGGCCGCCCTCCAGCAGGCCGAGCACCAGCAGCGTGCTGCCGCCCGTGAGCAGCACCGCGCCCACGTAGTCGACGGGCTGGCGCTCGCCGTCGCGCTCCTTCTCGTGGAACTTGAGCCAGATCGCCAGGAGGGCCACGACGCCGATCGGCACGTTGACCCAGAAGATCCAGCGCCAGCTCACGAACTGGCTGAACACGCCGCCGAGGGTGGGGCCGAGCACCGAGGAGACGGCCCACACGCTGGCCATGTAGCCCTGCGTCTTGGCGCGCTCGGCGAGCGTGTAGATGTCGCTGGCGATCGTCATCGACATCGGCAGGATCGCGCCGGCGCCCAGGCCCTGCAGCACCCGGAACCAGATCAGGGCCGGCATGCTCCAGGCCACGGCGCACAGCACGGAGCCGAGCAGGAACAGCGCGATGCCCGCGAGGATCACGCGCTTGCGGCCGAACACGTCGGCCAGCCGCCCGTACACCGGGACGGTCACGGCCTGGGCGAGCGTGTACGCGGAGAAGAGCCACGGGACCTGCTCGAACGCGCCGAGCTCGCGCGCGATCGTGGTCGAGGCGGTGGCGAGGATCGTGGCGTCGAGCGCCACGAGCGCCGTGGCGAGCATGAGCGCGCCGAGGATCGGGCCACGGTCGCCGCGCAGGCCGAGCCGCGTGTCGGTGGTGCCGGTGGACGTCGCGGTCATGCCTGGGGTTCCGGGGTGTGCTGCACGACACGTACAAGGTTGCCCGGGGCACCGCCTATTCCCGGTCGCCGGGTGTTTTATTCCCGGCGTCGCCGGGTCAGTCCCGGCGGTTGCCCGGCCAGCCCTCCGGAAGGATGTCGCGTCCGCCGTCGGGCACCACGTCGGCCAGGCGGCCCAGCGTCGCGAAGAACGCCTGGACGTCGTCCTCCCCGGCGCCGATCGCGCCCCGCAGCGTCCGGTCGAACTTGATCGCCTCCGCCTTGAGCCGGCGGAAGAGCGCCTCGCCGTCGGCGGTGACCTCGATGCGCTGCACCCGGCGGTTGGTCTCCTGGCGGCTGCGGACGATCAGCCCCCTGTCCTCCATGCCGCGCAGGTGGTGCGTCAGCGTGGCCTCCCGGATGCCGACGGCGCGCGCGAGCTCGCGCTGGGTGGCGGGCGTGCCCTGGTGCACGGCGAGCAGGATGTGCCAGACCTGCCAGGTCGCGCCCTGCTCGGAGAGCTGCGCGTCGAACGCCCGCATGACGCGGTGCACGGACTGCCACATGGCCACCGCGACCGGCACGGGGCCGGCCTGGCCCGGGTTCACCCCCGCAGCGGGGCCGTCTGGATCGCCGTCGGGCCGTCCGCTTGGTTGCATGGACGCAGGATAGTTCGGCCGTCCCCGAAATGCATTGACGCCTAATCCTTAGATGCCTAACGTTTGTCACCTGGAAGATCCGGTACCGACACGGAGGCTCGACGATGGCCACGCAGGACACCCCCGGCACAACCAGCACCACCAGCACCACCGACCTCTCGCCCGAGGCGCTCGACCGCGCCCTGGCCCCACTCGCGGCCGCCCTCGGTGACCGCCTGCTCACCCCGGCGTCCGACGGGTTCGCCGACGCCGCCGCCGTGTTCATGGGCGGCGCCGAGCGCACCCCGGCCGCGGTGGCGCGCGTGCGCGACGCCGACGAGGTCGCCACGGCGCTCGCCGTCGCGCACGACGCAGGCCTGCCGGTCGCCGTGCGCGCCGGCGGACACAACCTCGCCCGGCACAGCCTGCTGGACGGCGGGCTGGTGCTGGACCTGCGCCTCATGGACGGCGTCGAGATCGACCGGGACGCCGGCGTCGGGCGGGCGCAAGGCGGCGTGCTCGCGGGCGACTACATCGTCGCGGCCGGCGAGCACGGCCTGGCCACCGGGTTCGGCGACACCGGCGGCGTCGGCCTCACGGGCCTCGCGCTCGGCGGCGGCATCGGCTACCTCAGCCGGGCCCACGGGCTCACCGTCGACAACGTGCTGGGCGCCGAGGTGGTCCTCGCGGACGGCCGGGTGGTCCGGGCCGACGCCGACGAGAACCCCGACCTCTACTGGGCGCTGCGGGGCGGCGGCGGCAACTTCGGCGTCGTCACCGAGATCGAGCTGCGGCTGCGCGAGCTGCCGGTGGTCACCGGGGGCATGTTCGTCTGGCCCGCCGAGCCGGCCACGCTCGCGGGCGTGCTGACGGCGCTGGCCGAGGCGCCCGCCGAGCTGTCCGGCATGGTCAACGTCCTGGTGGCGCCGCCGCTGCCGATGCTGCCCGCCGAGGCGCACGGCAAGCCGATCGTCATGGCGCTCGTGTGCTTCGCCGGCCCGGCGGACCAGGCCGAGGCGGTCTACGCCCCGCTCCGCGCGCTCGCCCCCGTGCACGACAGCGTGGGGGAGATCGCCTACCCCGAGATGTTCGCGGGTGTCGGCGGCCCGGAGGGCGGCATGCCGGGCGACGCCCGGACCGGTTTCCTCGGCGACGGCGCCTGGGCGCCCGACGAGGCGTGGGCCACCGCGGCCGTCGGGGCCGTGCTCGGGGCGCCGCCGGGCGTCGCGGCCGTGAACCTGCGGCCCATGGGCGGCGCGATCGCGGACGCCGACCCGGCGGACACGGCCTTTGCGCACCGTGACGCGGCCTGGATGGTCACGGTGCAGGGCATGACCCCGGAGCTCGACGGGCTCGCCGGGCTGCGGGAGTGGATCACCTCGACGGCCGACACGCTCGGCGTCGGCGGGCGCGGCTACGTGAACTTCATGTCCACCGCCACGGAGGAGGACGTCCGCAACGCGTACCCCGAGGCGACGCTGGCCCGGCTGCGCGAGGTGAAGCGGGCCTACGACCCGGGCAACCTGTTCGCGAGCAACCACAACGTGACGCCCCAGGTCTAGCCTTCGACCGGAACCGGCTGCCCGGTCTCGTCGCGGCGAGGCAGGGCGGCCGCGGCCGCCAGCACGGCGGCCAGGCCGTACCCGCAGATCTGGACCAGGTCCAGTGCGGCGGCCAGGCGGAGTCCCGAGGCGTCGTATATCAGGAAGCGGACGCCGACCAGTGCGAGCGCGGTGAGCAGCACCGCCGCCGTCAGCCGGGTGGCGCGACGCGGGAAGCCGAGCAGGGCCGCGGCGACCACGGGCCCGGCACCGGCCAGCGGGTACGACAGCAGGTACCGACCCATGTACGCCAGGTCGACGGTGGGGTCGGCAAGGAGCGCGAGCGGTGAGGCCGTGAGGCCGAGGAGCGCCACAGCGGCCCAGCGGAGCGCCGTCCGGTCGCTCCGTCCCGACCGGGGCATGGTGGCCCACGCGAGCGCGAGGGCCAGGCCCAGCGCCACGAACGGCAGCAGGTCGCGAAGGCTGAGCCCTCCGCCCGTCGTGATCCGGCTGGTTGCCAGGGCGACCGCGAGCCCGGCCGAGCAAGCACTCGCCACGACGAGAACGCCGCGCGTCCTGAGGGTCACCGCACCGGCCGTCAGCGTGAGCGCCGCCGGCAACGCGGCGCCGACCAGGAGGCCCACCAGCGGGCCCGGCCCCGCGAGCCCGGGACGGATGCCGGGGCCCTGTGCGAACAGCTCCGGGACCTGCACCGCGACCGCGAGCACAAGGACTGCCAGGGCGACCGTGGGCAGGACCCGGGCGGGCAGGACGATCGCGCCGGCAGGCCCGGGGGCGGCGACCGGAGGCGCGGGCACGGCGTCTGGGGGCGCAGGCGCGGCGACCGGGGGTGTGGCCGGCGGCGCGACGTCGGTCTCGTCGGTCTGGTCGTGGTCGGCGGGCCCCGGGGCCTGGGCCGCCGCGACGAGCGCGCACACGACGGCGGCCGAGATCGCCGCGAGACGCAGCCCGGGAAGCGGCGTCGCCGGGGACAGGATCGAGTCGGCCCACAGGAGACTCGCCCCCGAGAGTGCGATCAGCGCCGCCCCTCCGAGCCGCGCACCCCGGCTGGACAGGCACACGAGCCCCGCCGCCAGGACCGTGAGGATCGCCGGGACCTGCTGGAGCACCAGGACGCCGATGCCGATGACGTACCACGGACCGTCTCCGGCCTGCCGCGCGTCGACCAGCAGGCCGAGCACGGGGGCCAGGGCGACCACCAGGAGCGCGATCCCCGGCCGCCGGTCCGCGCGAGTGCTGTCCCACCAGGCCAGAAGGATGCCCACCAGCGCCAGGCCGAGCGCGACGGGGCCGGACAGGAAGACCTGCGGATCCTGCGGGCCGTTCGCGGCCGCCGAAGCGAGCGCGGCCAGGGCGACCAGGTGCACCGTGGTCAGAACGGTGGTCAACAGCAGGAACACCGCTGATCCGTAGGTCACCGAGGCCGCCACGAGCACCAGGGTGGGCAGCACGGACGCCGGGCCCGCGGCGCCGGCCACCGTCCAGCTGTCGCTGTGGTACTCGGGGGAGAAGAGGCCTGCCGGCAGGGCGGTCAGCCCGGACAGCGTCAGCAGCAGCACGGCGGCCAGGGAGGCGGCGCGCGTGCGGCCGCGCGCGTCGGCTCGTCGGCCCGGTGCGGTCTGGGTCATGCCGCCACCCTGGCAGAGCCGCTCGGCGCGGAGAAGGAAAGAGGGCAGTTCGCCCCGGATTCGCGGTGGGGAAGCGATGGCGACTGCGGGGTGTGTTGCTCGGCGTAGAAGTTGTCTACGCAGAGCAGCACACCCCGGCGGTCACGTTCTTACCTGCCCGCCGCTGGCGGCGCCCACGTCAGCGGGTCACGGCACCGTGTAGCCCGCCGTGCGGAACATCTCGTACCACTCGGCACGCGTCAGCGGCACCTCCGAGCCGAGGGCGGCGCCCGCCACCCGCTCCGGGTTGGTGGTGCCGAGCACCACCTGCATCTGCGCCGGGTGGCGCGTGATCCAGGCGGTGGCGATCGCGATCGCCGGCACGTCGTACTTCTTGGCCAGCCGGTCGATCACGGCGTTCAGCTCCGGGTAGTCCGGCGAGCCGAGGAACACGCCGTTGAAGAACCCGGCCTGGAACGGCGACCATGCCTGCACGGTGATGTCGTGCAGGCGGCAGTAGTCCAGGGTGCCGGAGTCGCGGCTGATCGACTGGTCCAGGCCCTGCATGTTCGCGGCCACACCCTGCGCCACGAGGGGCGCGTGCGTCACCGAGAGCTGGAGCTGGTTGGCCACGAGCGGCTGCGTCACCGACTTGCGCAGCAGCTCGATCTGGCCCGGCGTGTGGTTCGAGACGCCGAACGCGCGCACCTTGCCCGACGTCGACAGGTCGTCGAACGCCCGCGCCACCTCGTCGGGCTCCACGAGCGCGTCGGGGCGGTGCAGCAGCAGGATGTCGATGTAGTCGGTGCCGAGCGCTTCCAGGGAGCCCTCGACCGACTCGACGAGGTGCTCGTACGAGTAGTCGAAGTACGGCCCCTCGCGCACGATGCCGGCCTTGGTCTGCAGCACGATCTGCTCGCGCTCGGCCGACGTGAGCTGCATGGCCTCGGCGAACCGGGTCTCGCAGCCGTGCAGGGCTGAGCCGTAGACGTCGGCGTGGTCGAAGAACGAGATGCCGGCGTCCCGGGCCGTCTTGACCAGGGTGCGCACCTCCTCGTCCGTCTTCTCCTGGATGCGCATGAGGCCCAGGACGACGTTCGGGACGGTGAGGTCCGTGCCGGGCAGGGTGAAGGTCTTCACGGGTTTCTCTCCTGTGGTGAGTGCTTGGGTGGCTCGGGCCGGCTCGGCTCAGGCCGCCGACAGGCGGGCGACCTCGTCGGCGGTGAGCGTCAGCTCGGGCGCCTGGGCCGAGTCGCGGATGCTCTCCGGGCGCGACGCCCCGGGGATCGGCACGACGACGGGCGCCAGCGCGAGCTCCCAGGCCAGCGTCACGCGGAACGGGGAGACCCCGTGTGCGTCCGCGACCTCCTGGAACGCGGAGTACTCGGCGCCCAGCTCGCCCGACCGGGCCAGCGAGATGCCGCCGAGCGGGCTCCACGGCAGGAACGCGATGCCCAGCTCGGCGCACAGCTCCAGCTCGGGCAGCGAGGACCGGAACCGCGGCGAGAACTGGTTCTGCACGGACACCAGGCGGCCGCCCAGGATGTCGTTGGCCTCGCGGATCTGGTCGGGGTTCGCGTTCGAGATGCCCGCCAGCTCGATGACGCCCTCGTCGAGCAGGTCGCGGATGGCGCCCACCGAGTCGCCGTAGGGCACGTTCGGGTCCGGCCGGTGGAACTGGTACAGGCCGATGGCGTCGACACCGAGGCGCTTGGCCGAGGCCTTGGCGGCCTCCTTGAGGTACTCGGGGCGACCGTCCTTGGTCCACGAACCGTCGCCGGGGCGCAGGTGCCCGCCCTTGGTGGCGACCAGCACGCCGGAGGTGTCGCCGCCGTAGGACCGGAGGGCCTCGGCGATGAGCTCCTCGTTGTGCCCCACCTCGTCGGCGAACTGGTGGTAGGCGTCGGCGGTGTCGATCAGGGTGACGCCGGCGTCGAGGGCGGCGTGGATCGTGGCGATGGAGCGCTCGCGGTCGGGCCGTCCCTCGATGGACATCGGCATGCCGCCGAGGCCGATCGCGGAGACGGAACGGCCGCCGATGGAACGGAGCTGCATGGTTTCTCCTCGTGTCGCAACGGGTTCGGACCAGAGACTAGGAAGGGATAACCTAGAAGTCCAACAACTCCTCATCATCATTCCCAGAACTGGTGTTTCTTAATGGAACTGCGTCAGATGGAATACCTCGTGGCTGTCGCGGACGAGCGCCAGTTCACCCGGGCCGCCGAGCTCACCGGCGTCTCGCAGTCCGGGCTGTCCGCCGCCATCCGTAACCTCGAGGTCGAGCTGGGCACCCGGCTGTTCAGCCGGACCACCCGGCGGGTCGAGCCCACCGAGGCTGGTCTGGCGCTCCTGCCGTTCGCCCGCTCCATGCTCTCCTCCGCGACGGAAGCTCGCGATGCGGTGGTCAAGGTCTCGCGCGAGCTCGCAGGCACGCTGCGGGTCGGCTCGGAGCAGTGCCTCGGCGTCGTCGACGTGGCTACGCTGCTGGAACGCTTCCACCGGCGCTACCCGCGGGTGGAGATCGCCTTCCAGCAGGCGGGCTCGCACGAGCTGCTGGCGGGGGTGCGCGACGGCGAGCTCGACGCCGCGTTCGTGGCCACCGCCGACCACGTGGGCGTGCTGCCGCGGACCGTCCTGGGTCAGGAGCCGGTCGTGTTCCTCTGCCCGCAGGACCACCCGCTCGCGTCCCGCGCGACCGTGGACCGGGCCGACCTGGGCGGCGAGAGCTTCATCGACTTCCACCCGTCCTGGGCGGTGCGCCAGATGAACGACGACGCGTTCGCCGCCCGGGGCGTCCGGCGCCGGGTGCGGTTCACCGTCAACGACGTGCACACGCTGCTCGACCTGGTGGACCGCGGCCTCGGCGTCGCGCTCGTGCCACGGCACGTCGCGGCCAAGCCGCAGGCGGCCCGGCTGGTCGCGCTCCCGGTCGCGGCGGACGGCGCGGCGGACTGGATCGTCTCGATGGTCACGAACCCGACCGACCGCATCGACAGCCCGGCCCCGCACCTGACGGAGCTCCTGACCGACACCACCCTCTCCTGACCGTTGAGTGCTGGGTGTCTTCGTTCCTCAAAAGGTTTTAGGCCGGCAGCGGCACGCACCCCACAAAGGGGGTTGCAGGTGGTGGTTAGGGGTAGGACGTTGGGG
>NZ_JBHWLR010000005.1:302360-320730 GCF_042731755.1 Promicromonospora sp. NPDC059942 | reverse complement strand
AAAACCAGACGAACTAAAGAGAAAGCTGGGCCCCGCAGGGGAGGGGTTTCTGGACAAACACCACTCTTTCTGGGTGGGGGGGTGTGGGCTATCTGCGCTCGCGAAACGTTGTCGAACAACAAATACCCAGCACTCAACGGAGGGGTTAGCAGGTGGTGGTGAGGGTCAGCCAGTCGGCGCGGTCGTTGTAGCCGCCGTCGGACGCGTCGCCCACTTCGAGGGTCAGGTCGCGGACGCCCGTCACGTCCACGTCGAACGCGATCGCCTCGCCCCGCTCCACCAGGCCGCTGCTCCAGAGGGTCTTTCCGTCGCCGACGACGTCGAACGTCGCCGTGCCGCCCTCCGGCCCGACCGTGCCGACGACGTCGTCGATGCCGACGCTCCCGGTCAGCGCGGTGCACGCGCCGCCGAGGTAGTACCGCACGTGCGACGGCGTGGCGACGCCGATCCCCGTCTCGTGCACGACGCCGGCCACCGTGAGGGGGCTGCCGCCGCCCACGCTCTGGTCGACCGTGGGCTCCATCCAGCCGCTGCTCGCGCTCACCCACGGGTGCCGCGAGAGCACGACGCCGCCGCCGGACGGCGCCGCGGGCGCGACCGTCACGCGCGACGGCGGCGTGGTGACCCGCCCGGAGCCGGACGAGACGGACGCGGCGACGTCGTACGCGCCGGTCCCCGTTCCTGCCGGGACCGACACCGCGAACGCGACCGTGGCCGAACCGCCCGGTCGCACGACCCGCGGGGCGGCACCCAGCGCGCGGGCCGTCCAGCCCTCGGGGACCGTCAGCGAGACGCGCGGGTCGCGCACGGGCGCGCTGCCGTCGTTGTGCAGCGTCACCTCGGTCGTCAGCCGGTCGCCGGCCGCGGCCAGCAGGTCGGTGGTGGGCGCCACGGCGTCGGCCCCGACGGACGTGAACGCGGGCGGGGACGCGACCAGGCGCGGGGCGCCGTCGTGCCGGGTGGGCGTGACCCGCAGCAGCGCGGCGCCGTGCGCCGGTACCGCCGCCCGGATCGTGCCCGACGACTGCGTGCGGGCGTCCGTCCAGGTGTCCAGCACGGCGAAGGACCGGCCGTGCAGGCCCAGGTCACGGGCGGTCGTGGCCACCTCGGCGGGCCGGTCGCCGCGGTTCAGCAGCGCGACGGCGACCGAGCCGTCCGCGAGCGGCTTGGCCCACGTCTCCGTGGTGCCGGCCGCGCCGACCCGGGTGCCCTGGACGCCGAGCCGGTCCTGGTCGATCGCCAGCACGTCCTCGTCCAGCAGGATGTTCATCGACTCCTGGCTGAGCGTGCGCGGGTCGCTGGAGATGACGAGCGGCGCCGCCGCGACGGTCCACAGCGACATCTGCGTGCGGAACTCCTCGGTGGTCATGCCGAGCTCCGGGCCCAGGTAGTCCGGGTCGCTGAACCTGCCCGGACCGGCGACCTCCGGGTGCCGGGCGTTGGCGTCGAAGTTGCGCAGCACGTCCTTGAACTGGATCTGCCCCACGAACCCGACGTCGGTGTAAGTGCGCCACGACTCCGCGATGTCGGGGGCGTAGGTCCACGACCACGTGGACTGCTGCTCCTCCGGGTAGTCGCCCCAGTCCGGGGAGGTCACCGGGTTGCACAGGTTGAAGATCATGGGCCGGCCGGAGCTGTTGTTCCGCAGCGCGTCCGAGAACGCGGTGAACGCCTCCTGCGGGTCCAGGTCGGCGGTGATGCCGCACAGGAAGTCGACCTTGACGGCGTCGTACCCCCACTCCGCGAAGGTGTCGGCGTCGGTCTGGTAGTGGCCGCCGCTGCCCAGGCCGCAGGTGCCCGGGATGTACGGGCCGGCGTCGGTGTAGATGCCGGCGCGCAGGCCGCGGTCGTGGATCTCGTCGGCCAGCGCCGCCATGCCGTCGGGGAACCGCGCGGGGTCGCCCTGCAGGCGGCCGTCCGCGCCGCGCGGCACGTCGGCCTGCCAGCCGCCGTCGAGCCAGACGATGTCGTAGCCCGCGTCCGCGAGCCCGGACGAGACCAGGAAGTCGGCCACGTCCAGCACCTCGTCGGCACTGAAGTCGCCGCCGAGGCCGTAGTAGGTGTTCCAGCCCTGGTAGGGCGTGGGGCTGGGGCTGTCGGACGCCGAGGCGGCGTCGGGGCCGGCGGGCGCGGGGCCGACGGCGGGCGCGGCCGGCGCCGCCGTGGCACCCGCCGCCAGGCCGGTCGCGGCCAGGGCTGTCGTGAGCAGGGCGGCACTCGTCCTCGCCGCCCAGGTTCGTACGGTGAACATCCAGGGTCTCCTGACGTCGTCGTCGGCTCGGCCGGGGCCGAGGGGAGGGAACCCGCCCAGCAAACCCCGCGCCCCGGCCCCGACGGAATGCAGAGGACGACGCACCCGCCTGGACGATCCGACGCGGGAGCGTCTGCCCGCACGAGACGTCAGCGGTCGTGCAGCCCCCGGCGGAAGTCCGTCGGGCTGCACGAGTGCACGCTGCGGAACTGCCGGGAGAAGTAGAACGGGTCCGGGTAGCCCACCGAGCGCGCGATGTCGGCGACGGGCAGCTCCGTGGTGATGAGCAGCTCGCACGCCCGCGCCATCCGCAGCCGCTTGACGTACTCGACAACCCCGCCGCCCGTCGCCGCCCGGAAGCGCGCGGAGAAGTGCGACGTGCTCAGCCCGAACCGGCGGGCGAGCGCCGCGACCTCGACGACGGCGTCCAGGTGCGTGCGCAGGTACTCCTGGGCGGCCCGGACCGGTTCGCCGCGCACCGGGCTGCCCGCGGCGGCGTCGGCCCCGATCTGCGCGAGCACCGACCACGCGGCGCCCGCGCAGCGCAGCAGGCTGGGGTAGGTCTCGTCGGTCTCCAGGGCGTCGACGACGCGTTCGAGGTCGGCGACGACGCGCACCAGGTCGTGCACCTCGACGACGGCGACGTCGTCCGGCCCGGCGTGCGCGGCCAGGTGCTGCTCGAACTCGGCGGCGTCGTCGCCCCGGACGTGCATCCACCAGATCGTCCATGGGTCGTCGTCGTCCGCCCAGTACTCGTGGGGCACGCCCGCGGGGATCACCAGCGCCTGAGCAGCGCCGATACGGTGCAGGCCGCCCGGGGTGCGGCACCAGCCGCGCCCGGCGGACGACACGATGACGATGGTCCCGACGGCGCCCTGCCGGCGCACCCGCCCGTGGTTCGTGGCGTGCGGAAAATAGCCCGCGTCCGTGACCAGCAGGCGTGAGGTGGGGCCCGCCTTCGACGTCGCGCGGACCACGGTCGTCGGCAGCACGCGCAGGCGCTGCCCGGGGAAGCCGTCACGGATTCTCACCACTGGAGGGTAGCGCCGTCCGCCCGCCCGCGTCAGCGGGCCGCCCGGCGCCCCGGAATCGTCGGATCGTCCAGGCAGTTAAGTCGATACGTCGCTTCCCGCGGTACCCGGGAGGTTCGTAGCGTCGGACCCATGCTCGATGTGGAGTCCGTGCTCGACCTTCCCGCCCGGCCCGACGACCTGGCCGGTCGGGCCGCGGCCGCCTGGGAGGCGCCGCTCACCCTGACCACCTACGAACCCCTGCCGCCCGACCGGTTCCCGGCGTACCTGGACCGGCGCGTCTACCAGGGGTCGTCCGGCCGCGTGTACCCCCTGCCGTTCCACCACCAGATCGCCGACGAGCCCCGCCCGCGCGACTGGCAGGCGGTGCACCTGGAGAACGAGTGGCTGCGCGTGGTCGTGCTGCCGGAGCTGGGCGGGCGCATCCACGTGGCCCGGGAGCGCGGCAGCGGCCGGGACTTCTTCTGGACCAACCCGGTGATCAAGCCGGCGCTGGTGGGCCTGGCGGGGCCGTGGGTGGCGGGTGGCGTGGAGCTCAACTGGCCGCAGCACCACCGCCCGGCCACCTACCTGCCGGTCGACGTCGAGATCGAGGAGGAGCCGGACGGCGCCGTCGTGGTCTGGTGCTCCGACCACGACCCGTTCACCCGGATGAAGGGCATGCACGGCGTGCGGCTGCGCCCGGACAGCGCAGTGCTGGAGCTGACGGTGCGGCTCTACAACCGCAGCGAGCTGCCCCAGTCGTTCCTGTGGTGGGCCAACGTGGCGGCCAAGGTCGACGACGACTACCAGTCCTTCTTCCCGCACGACGTGACGTACGTGGCCGACCACGCGCGGCGCGCCATCACCGCGTTCCCGCACGCCGACCGCCCCTACTACGGCGTCGACTACCCGGCGCTCGCGGACCGGGGCGGCGACCGCCTCGACTGGTACCGCAACATCCCGGTGCCCACGTCGTACATGTGCCTGGCGAGCGACGAGGAGTTCTTCGGCGGCTACGACCACGCGGCGCGGCTCGGGTTCGTGCACGTCGCCGACCGCGCGCTCTCGCCCGGCAAGAAGCAGTGGACCTGGGGCAACGCCCCGTTCGGCCACGCCTGGGACGCCAACCTGGCTGACGACGGCTCCCACTACGTGGAGCTCATGGCCGGCGTGTTCACCGACAACCAGCCCGACTTCGCCTTCCTCGCCCCGGGCGAGACCAAGGTCTTCTCCCAGTACTGGTACCCGTTCCGCGAGGTCGGCCCGGTGGACCGGGCCACGCTCGACGCCGCGGTCCGGCTGGAGCGGACGGGACCGGGCGGGGCCGACGGCGCGGGGCCGACGACGGCCCGCGTTGGCGTCGTCGTGCCGCGCCCCCTGGACGATCTGACGGTCACGCTCTCGGCCGACGGCGCGGTGCTGACCGCCGACGTCGTCGCCGCGGACCCGACCCGCCCCGCCCTGCTGGCTCACGACGTCCCCGCCGGCGCGGGCCCCCTCACGGTCACGGTGACCCACGGGGACCGGACCCTGGTCACGTGGACCGAGACCCCGGCCGGCGCTTCCCGGGACGAGGCCGAGCCCGACCCCGCAGAGGAGCCGCCCGCGCCCGACGAGGTGGGCACCGTCGAGGAGCTGGCGCTCATCGCGGCGCATCTCGACCTGTACCGGCACGCGACGCGCTCGCCCGAGCCGTACTGGCGCGCGGCGCTCGACCGGGACCCGGGGCACGTCGACAGCCTGGTGGGCCTGGCCCGGCGTGCCTACGTGGCGGGCGACCCGGAGGCGGCGCGCGACCTCCTGGAGCGCGCCGTCGCGCGGCTGACCCGCCTGCACCGCAGCCCCCGCGACACCACGGCGGTCTACCTGCTCGGCCTGGTCCGCGAGGAGCTCGGCGACGACTCGGGCGCCTACGACGCCTACGCGCAGGCCGCATGGTCGCGGGGCTGGCGCGCCCCCGCGGGCTACCGGATGGCGCGGCTCGACGCGCGCGCCGGACGGTACGAGGCCGCCCTGGCCCGGCTGGCCGACGTGCGCCGCACCGAGCCCGACCACCTCCAGGCGCTCGCCCTGACCGTGGTGTGCCACGGGCGGCTGCGCCGGCCCGCCGACGCCGCGGCCGTGCTGACGACCGCCCGGGCTCTCGACCCCCTCGACGCCTGGCTGCGGCACCTGGACGGGCAGCCCGCCAGCGGCGACGCCCAGACCCTGCTCGACGTCGCGATCGAGCTCGCCGGGGTGGGGGAGCACGACGCCGCGCTCGCCTGCCTGGCGGAGGCCGAGGCCCGCGAGGACCACCGGCCCGCCGGGCAGACCGCCGTCCGGCCGCTGCTCGCCTACCACCGCGCGCACGTGCTGCGGCTCGCCGGCCGCCCCGACGAGGCCGCCGCCGAGCGGGCCCGGGCCCGCGACCTGGACGCCACGTGGTGCTTCCCGGGCCGCCTCGCGGACGCCGCGGTGCTGCGCGAGGCGGCCGACGCCGACCCGGCCGACGCTCGCGCGCGGTCGCTCCTGGGGCACTGGACCTACGCCGCCGGACGCCGGGCCGACGCCCTGGCGCTGTGGCGGGCGGCCGTCGCCCTCGACCCGTCCGACGCCGTTGCCTGGCGCAACATCGGCCTGGCCGCCGTCAACCACGAGCGCGACCTGACCGCCGCCCAGGAGGCCTACGCCGGCGCGCTCGCGGCCGCTCCGGACGACGCCCGGCTGCGCTACGAGCGCGACCAGCTCGCGGCGCTGACGGGCGAGACCCCGGCGGCCCGGCTCACCGCGCTGCTCGGGGACCATGCACCTGCTGCCAGTCCGGGGGCGGTTCTGGCAGCAACTGCATGGTCCGCGAGCGGGCCGGACCAGCCGTCGGCCCTCGACCGTGACGACCTCGCCGTCGAGGCCCTGCACCTCCTGATCACGGAGGGCCGGGCCGCCGAGGCCCTGACGATCCTCGGCGGACGCCGGCTGCACCCGTGGGAGGGCGGCGAGGGCCAGGCCCTGCTCGCCTGGGACCGCGCGCAGACCCACCGCGCGCTGGACGCGCTCGCGGAGGGGCGGGCCGCGGACGCCGTCGGGCACGTGCGGGCGGCCCTTGCCCCGCCGCCCACCCTCGGGGAGGCGCGGCACCCGCTGGCGAGCACGGCGAACCTGCACCTGTTGCTGGGCGACGCGCTCGCGGCGGCCGCCGGCACGGGGGCGGCCGCCGGCTACCAAGCAGAGGCCGACGCCGCCTGGCGCACCGCCGCCGCCCAGCGCGGCGACTTCGTCGAGATGAGCACGCAGGAGCACGGCGAGCAGACCTTCTGGACGGTCCTCGCGCTGCGCCGCACCGGCGACACCGCTGCCGCCGACGACCTGACGGCGGCGCTGCGCGCCTACCGCGACACGTACGCCGTCGAGGTGCCGCGCGTGGACTACTTCGCCACCTCGCTGCCCGACCTCCTGCTGTTCGAGGAGGACCCGCTGCGGGCGCGGGACCGGCGCGTGCTCGTGCTGGACGCGCAGCTCGCGCTGCTGTCCGGCGACACCGCGACGGCCGAGGCCCTGCTGCAGCGCCCGGAGCTCGCGGCGTCCCGGCACGCGGCCGACCTGCGCCACGCCGTCGCCCGCCGCGGCGACACACTGCTGCACCAGTCCGCCGACCCGAAGGAGTACTCGGCATGACCACCCTGCTCACGACCCCGGACCGCCCGCGCGTGGTGACCCTGTGGGACTTCACCTGGTACACGCGCACCGGCCCGGGCGAGCCGTTCGAGGACCTCGACCGCGCGTTCGCGGAGGCCCGGGAGCGCGGCTACGACACCATCCGGATCTGCGCCATGCCGTTCCTGCTGTTCCGGTCGGGCCTGGACACCTCCGCGCTGGAGCTCGGCCCGCTCGGCGGCGAGTTCGGGCAGCGCACCCGCTGGTACGACGTGCGCCGCGAGACGACGATCGACGCCCGCGCCCACCTGCTGGAGCTGTTCCGGGCGGCGGACCGGCACGACGTCGGCGTCATCGCGTCGTCCTGGGAGTACCAGCAGTCGCCGTCGTTCGCGGGGACGCCGGACTGGTACGAGGCGCTGCACGCGGTCGACCCCGAGGAGCGGGCCGAGGTGCTGGCCGACGCCCACGCCGACCTGGTGGACCTGCTGGAGGCGGAGGGCCTGGCCCACCGCCTGCTGCTCACCGAGCTCCACAACGAGGTGCAGATCGGCTACCTCGCCGACGGGCTGGGCGTGGGCCGCGGCGACGACGCCGTCCGCGCGCTGACACCCCGGCTGGAGCGCGGCATCGCCCGGTTCCGCGAGCGGCACCCGGGCCGGCCGGTCACGGTGAACTACGCGGGCGTGCCGGTCGGCGCGCTGAGCGCCCTGCCCGCCGACCTCGACGCCCTGGTGGTGCACCCGTACGTGTACGGCGTGCTGCAGGAGCTGGTCGACACGTTCGGGCTGCGCGGCCCGGTCGAGGACTTCGACGAGGACAAGGCGCGCGAGCTGCTGCGCCCCGACGCGCCGGGCCTGGCCGCCTGGACGGTGCCGCCGGGCCAGGAGTGGCGCACGCGGGCCACGATCATGTCGCTGCCCGAGCTGTACGTGCACGACTGGTGCGACCCGCAGGCGTGGGACCGCTGGCTCTACGACCGGTGGGGCACGCACCGCCTGGCGATGCTCCAGAAGCTGACCCTGTGGCTGGAGGTGGCGGCCGACGTCGCCGCGGCCCGCGGCATCCCGCTGATCCTCGGCGAGGGCTATGTGGGCTACACCCCGCTGCACGCCCGGTTCGAGGAGGACCCGGTCGGGGCGGAGATCTGCCGGCACGCGCTGCGCGAGGCCCGGCGGCTGGGCGCCTGGGGCGCTGTCGTCTGCTCCAATGCCGCACCCCAGCACCCGATGTGGTCCGATGTCGCGCTGCAGCGGGAGTGTGCGGCGATCCTTTCGGGCGCGGACCTACCCGCGCCCGTGATCTGAGCGGTACCAGGTGCGCCAACGAGGGCGCACGGAGGAGGAACAAGGATGTCCAAGCTGACGATCACGCGCCGCGAGCTGCTCGCGGGCGGTATGACGCTGGGTGCGGCGAGCCTGCTCGCCGCGTGCGTGGGGACGACGTCGGGCGGCGGCGGGGGTGGCGGTGCGACCACCGGCGCGATCACGCTGCAGAACTCGATCCAGGACGCCGACCCCAAGGCCGCACTGGAGGCCCTGGTCAAGGCCTTCCCCGACGGTGAGGTCACGCTGAACTCGGTGGCCACCGAGCAGTTCCGCGCGCAGCTCACCAACTACCTGCGCTCCGGCGACTCGCCGGAGGTGCTGAGCTGGTACGCCGGGTCCGTGGCGCGGTCCTACGCCGAGGAGGGGCTGCTCCTGGACGTGTCGTCGCTGTGGCAGGGCGACGGCCCGTGCGCCGGCTACTCCGACGCGCTGCGCAGCCTGTCCAGCGACGCCTCGGGCAAGCAGATCTTCGTGCCCACGAGCTACTACTGGTGGGGCGTCTTCTACAAGAAGTCGGCGTTCGAGAAGTGGGGCGTCGAGGCGCCGACGTCGTGGGACGAGTTCCACGCGCTGTGCGAGAACCTCAGCGGCCAGGGCATCGTGCCCCTGACCAACGGCCTGTCGTCGACGCCGTGGATGGCGTCGGGCTGGTTCGACTACCTGAACCTGCGGGTCAACGGCGCGCAGTACCACCGCGAGCTGCTGGCGGGCGAGCACGCCTTCAACGACCCCGAGGTCGTGGCCGTCATGGAGGAGTACAAGCGGCTCATCCCGTACTTCGACAAGAACGCGGCGTCCTACACCGCCCAGGATGCCGCGACCCCCGTGGCCCAGGACAAGTCGGCGATGTACCTCAGCGGCACGTTCGTCACCACGTACTTCCCCGAGGACCAGCGCGACGACATCGACTTCTTCTCCGTGCCGGTCATCAACGACTCCGTGCCGACGGCGGAGGAGGCGCCGACCGACGGGTTCTTCGCGTCCGCGAACAGCGACAACCACGAGGGCGCCCTCGACCTGCTCGCCTACCTCGCCTCGACGAAGTCCCAGCAGCAGTACATCGAGCAGTCGAAGTCGGCGAACCTGCCGACCTCGCCCGACGTCGACACGTCCTCGTTCAGCCCGCTGGTCCAGAAGGGCATCGAGCTGCTGAACAACACGCAGGAGATCACGCAGTTCTTCAACCGCGACTCCTCCGACGCCCTCCAGGCCACCGCCGACACCGCCCTGACCAAGTTCCTCGCCGACCCGGGCTCCATGAAGAAGACCCTCGACGAGTGGCAGAAGGCGGCCGAGGGGGTCTTCGCGTCGTGAGCGCGCAGCCGTCCACCACGACGACCCGCCGCCCCAACCGGTTCGCGCGCGTCCCGCTGCTCGTCTGGGTCTTCCTGCTGGTCCCGTTCGTGGTCGAGCTGTTCTGGGTGTTCTGGCCGGCCGCCAACTCGTTCTCGCTCGCCCTGACCCGCTGGGACGGGATCGGCCTGGCCGAGCCCGTGGGCCTGCAGAACTTCCGCGACCTGGCCGCCGACCCGATCTTCCTGACCGCCCTGCGCAACAACGTGATCTGGGTGCTCGGGTTCGGCGGGCTGTCCGTGGTGGGCGGCCTGGTCCTCGCGGTCACCCTGAACAAGCCCGGTCCCCTGGTCGGGCTGTACCGCAGCGCGATCTACCTGCCGATGGTTGTCTCGCTCGCCGTGAGCGGCCTCTTCTGGCGCGTCATGTACGCGCCGGAGGGGCCCATCAACGGCACCCTCGGCCTGCTCGGCCTCGAGTCCCTGGAGCGCCAGTGGCTCGCCGACCCCGCCGTGGCGCTCTGGGCCGTGCTCATCGCCGCCGTCTGGCGCCAGGTCGGCTACATCATGGTGCTCTACCTGGCCGGCCTCAAGGGCACCGACGGCACGCTGGAGGAGGCCGCCGCCGTCGACGGCGCCAATGCGTGGCAGCGGTTCTGGCGCATCGTCATGCCGCAGCTGCGCGGCGTGAACACCGTGGTCTTCGCCGTGACCGTCATCGACTCGCTGCGCACCTTCGACATCGTCTGGGCGATGACCCGCGGCGGCCCCTACAACGAGACCCAGCTGCTGAGCACCTACATGTTCCAGCAGGCCTTCACCACGGGGAACCTCGGCTACGCCTCGGCCATCGCGGTGGTCATCTTCGCCCTCGCGATCGGCTTCATCATCACCTACCTCGCCCGCCAGGCCCGGACGGAGGACTGACATGTCAGCACTCGCCCCACCCGCCGCGACCGGCGCCCCGACGGCGGCCCGCACCCGGCCCGCCGCCCGGCGTCGCCGGCCGCGTCCCGCCCGCTCGCCGTGGCTGCACGTCGCGATGATCCCGGTCACGCTGCTGTGGCTGAGCCCCATCGTGTTCGTGCTGTTCGTCGCGGTGCGCTCCTACGACGACATCGCCGGCCGCGGCCTCGGCGCCCTCCCGGCGTCGTTCAGCCTCGACGGCTTCGCCACCGCCCTGACCGAGGGCGGCGTGCTGCGCTCCCTCGGCAACAGCGCGCTGGTCACCGTGTGCGCCGTGGTCCTCTCGCTGGCGCTGTCGTCCTTCGCCGCGTACGCCCTGAGCCGGTTCGACATCCCCGGACGCCGCACCATCCTGCTCACCATGCTCGCCGGCAACCTCCTGCCGCCGCAGATCCTGCTCGTGCCGGTCGCGTCCATCACCGACGCCGTCGGCATCGCCGACACCCTCACCGCGCTCGTCATCGTGCAGGTCGGGTTCGGCATCGGCTTCTACACGTTCGTGCTGCACGGGTTCATGCGCGGCCTGCCGAACGAGGTCTTCGAGGCCGCGCGGCTCGACGGCGCCGGCCCCGGCGGCATCTTCTGGCGCATCGTGCTGCCGCTGTCGCGGCCGTCGCTGGCGGCGCTCGCAGCCCTGGCCACCACCTGGATCTTCAACGACCTGATCTGGGCGATGACGGTGCTGCGCAGCGAGGCCAAGTTCCCGATCACCGCCGCCCTGCTCAACCTGCAGGGTGGGTTCGCGAGCGCCTGGAACGTGGTGGCGGCAGGCTCGTTGATAGCGGCCGTGCCGACGGCGATCGTGTTCTTCCTCTTCCAAAAGCAGTTCGTGTCGGGACTTCTCGTAGGAGCCAACAAGTGACCTGGATTCTTCCGACCCGGTCGGGTCAGTACGTCGTGGGGCTCGCGCCGCGCGGGGCGGGGCTGGTCGCCGTCGGCTGGGGGCCTGGTGCCGACGGGGCGGTGCCGCCCGTGGCGGCGACGTCGTCCTTCGAGGCTGACCTCGACCTGCTGCCGCTGGAGGCCACGGCGCTCGGCACGCGCAACGTGCACGGCGCCGAGCTGGTGGTCCGGCGCGCGGACGGCGTCCGGGGCGCGCGGCTCGCCGTCTCCGGCGAGGTCACGCTTGCTTCGGACGACGACGGCGGCACGCACCTGGTCTGCCCGCTCGCCGACGAGGTGCTGGGCCTGGCCGTGACCCTGCACCTCCGGACCCACCCGGGCCACGACGTCGTGGAGAAGTGGGCCGAGCTGCGCAACGACTCGGCGCACACGATCGAGGTGCTGCGCGGGTGGGGCGGGGTGTTCGCCGTCCCTGCTTCCGGTGGGGCGCGCGTGGACCTGCTGGGTGGTGCGTGGTCGCGGGAGTTCACGCCGTTCGAGACGACGCTGGGCGCGGGCACGCTGAGCATCGGCAGCCGGCAGGGCATCACGTCGCACACGTACTCGCCGGTCGTGACGGTGGTGCCCGCCGGAACGGACGGGGGCGTCCGCTCGCCCGGAACGGACGGGGGCGTCCGCTCCGCCGGAACGGACGCCCCCGTCCGGTACGGCGTCGCGCTCGCCTGGAGCGGCTCGTGGCGCATGGCGCTCGACGCCGTCCCGTTCGCCGACCACGTCCGCGTCTCCGCCGGGCCGGACGACGAGTCGGGCATCCTCACGCTCGCCCCCGGCGACACCCTGACCACACCGGCACTGGCCGGGGTACGCGTCGAGGGCGACGCCGACGACCTCGCGCAGGCCTGGCACGACTACGAGGCGACGCTGGCCCGCACGCGCGGACCCGAGCACCGGCCGGTGGTCTACAACTCGTGGTTCGCCACGACGTTCGACGTCCGCGTGGAGCACCAGCTCCGGCTCGCCGCGGCGGCCGCGCAGGTGGGCGCGGAGGTCTTCGTGGTCGACGACGGCTGGTTCCGCGGTCGCACCACCGACCGGGCGGCGCTGGGTGACTGGGAGGTCGACACCGAGCGGATCCCGGGCGGGCTCGGGCCGCTGGCCGAGGGGGTCAAGGCGCTCGGCATGCGGTTCGGCCTGTGGGTCGAGCCGGAGGCCGTGAGCCCCGACAGCGACCTGTACCGCGCGCACCCGGAGTGGGCGCACCACGTCGACGGGCGCCCCCTGGAGACGCTGCGCCACCAGTACATGCTCAACCTCGGCCTCCCGGAGGTCGAGGAGTGGGTGCTCGGGACGCTGCGCCGCCTGCTGGCCCACACCGACATCAGCTACCTCAAGTGGGACATGAACCGGTCCATCGCCGACGGCGGGCGCACCGCCCCGGGCGGCGACGACTGGTCGTGGCGGCACACCCAGGCCTACTACCGCGTGCTCGACGCCCTGCGCGCCGAGTTCCCCCACGTCACCGTCGAGGCGTGCGCGGGCGGCGGCGGCCGGATCGACCATGCGGTGCTCGCGCGCACCGACGTCGTCTGGCCCAGCGACGAGACGGGGCCGCGCGACCGGCTGGCGATCCAGCACGGGTTCCTGGGCGTGCTGCCCGCGTGGGCCATGAGCTCGTGGGTCACCGACCTGCCCGACCAGCTCGACCCCGACCGGGAGAGCGCACCGGCGAGCCTGGAGTTCCGGTTCGTCGTCGCGATGGCCGGGGTGCTCGGCATCGGGGCAGACCTCCTGGCCTGGGACGACGCGACCCGCGAGCGGGCGGCGTCGTTCGTCGACCTGTACCGCTCGATCCGTCCGGCGGTGCACACCGGGCGCGTCCGGCGGCACGGCGCCCCGGCCGACCCGGCGTGCGCGGTCCAGTACACCGGCCCGGACACCGTGGTGGTGCTGGCCTGGCGTCGTGCCGACGCTGGCCTCACCGTGCGCCTGGGCGACCTGGACCCGGACGCGCGGTACCGGGTGCGGGGCGAGGACGGGGTGCGGACGGGCGCGGCCCTCGCGGCCGACGGCCTGGACGTGCCGTGGACCTGGCAGGACTGCGACGTCGTCCTGCTGGACCGGGTGTGACGGGGCCGGGCGCGGGCCGGCCGCTCGCCGTCCGCACCGACCCGGCCCTGGGCGGCCGCTGGACCTCGCTGGCAACGCCGGAGCGCGAGTGGCTCTGGCGCAACCCGCGGGTCCCGGCGGCGGCCCGGGCGGGCGTCGCCCCCGGCGACCCGTTCGTCGACGCGGGCGGCGGCGAGGAGTGCCTGCCCACGATCGGCGGGCCGAGCGACCACGGCGAGGTGTGGTCCCGGCCCTGGTCGGACGGCGGCGACGGCGCGGCGCGCGTCCGGGCCGGGAACCTCGCCCTGAGCCGCCGCCTCCGGGCGGACGGCGGCGTGGTCCGCGCCCGCTACACGATCGACGGCCAGCCCGGCGCCGGCCTGCTGCACGCGGTGCACCTGCTGCTCGACCTCGGTCCGGACGCGCGCCTGGAGGTCCCCGGCCGCCCGGACACCCTCGTGGTCGAGTGGCCGGAGCCGGGCGCGACGACGGCCAGCACCTGGCCGGACGGCAGGGGAGTGCCGCTCGACGTCCTCGGCCCCGACGACGGGACCGCCCGGTGCGCCGTGGTCGCGACCGACCGGCTCGACGTCGTGGACGGCGCCGACCGGCTCGCGCTGCGCTGGGGCGTCGGGCCGGGGTACGCCGCCCCGGTGTCGCTCGTGGTGTGGCGCAACCTCGGCGGCTGGCCGGACGACGGCCCGTACCGGTCGGTCGGCGTCGAACCGATGCTCGGCGCGGAGACGAACCTCGACCGCGCGGCCCCGGACCGGCTGGCACACCTGGACGGGCGCGGCCGGCTGGAGTGGTGGCTGGACGCGCGCGCAACGCGTGCCGCCCAGAATCTTCCACTGTAAGAATTTCGTCGCTACGATCGTCGGCGGTGCTCAGCGACGCGGCCGCAACGGGGTGGCCGGGGAGAGGCCGTGCCGAACGAAGGAGTTCCATGCCGACGACGCCTGTGACATCCGTGCAGCTCTACTCCGTCCGCGACGCGATAGCCGAGGACCTGGACGCCACCGTGGCGCGCCTGGCCGAGATCGGCCTGAGGCACGTGGAGCCGTACGCCTTCCACGAGCGCACCGACGACTACCTGCGGGCGTTCGCCGCGACGGGCGTGACCGCGCCGTCGGGCCACGCGCCCGTGCTCGCGGCCGAGACCCCGGAGGCGATCTTCGACGCCGCCGTCGCGCTGGGGATGGGCACCGTGATCGACCCGTTCCTGCCCGCCGAGGAGTGGCAGACCGCCGACCAGGTGGCCCGGCTCGCGGAGCGCGTGAACGGGCTGGCGGCGCTCGCCGCCGAGCGGGGGCTGGAGTTCGGGTACCACAACCACGCCTGGGAGCTGGGCACCCGTCTCGGCGACCAGCACGCCCTGGAGGTGTTCGTCGAGGACCTGGCGCCCGAGGTGGTGCTGGAGGTCGACACGTACTGGGCGGCCGTCGGGGGAGCGGACGTCCCGACGCTGCTGGCCGTGCTGGGCGACCGGGTGCGCCTGATCCACGTCAAGGACGGCACGCTGGACGGCGACGTCGACCGGCAGCAGCCGGCGGGATCCGGCGAGGTCGACGTCTCCGCGATCCTGGCGGCGGCCCCGGCGGCGACCCGGGTGATCGAGTTCGACGCGTACGGCGGGGACGTGTTCGAGGGCATCGCGCAGTCGCTCGCATGGCTGTCGGAGCACGACCGATGAGCGCGGCGGGCACGGGTGCCGCGGGTGTCGGCATCGTCGGGGCCGGCAACATCTCGACCCAGTACCTGGAGAACCTGACCCGGTTCGCCGACGTCGAGGTCCGGTTCGTCGCCGACCTCGACCTCGCCCGCGCCGCCGAACGGGCGCGGGAGTACGGCGTGGCGGCGTCGGGCAGCGTGGACGAGCTGCTGGCCCGGGACGACGTCGACGTGGTCGTGAACCTGACCGTCCCGGCGGTGCACACCGAGGTGGGGCATCGGATCCTGGCGGCCGGCAAGCACGTGTGGAGCGAGAAGCCGGTCGCCCTCGACGCAGACGCCGCGGCTGCCCTGCTGGCGGACGCCGAGGCGCGCGGCCTCCGCGTCGCGTGCGCCCCGGACACGGTGCTGGGCGCGGGCATCCAGACGGCGCTGCGGGCGATCGCGCGCGGCGACATCGGCGAGCCGCTGACGGCGACCACGATGTTCCACGTGCCCGGGCCGGAGGCCTGGCACCCGAGCCCCGACTTCCTGTTCGCGCACGGCGGCGGCCCGCTGTTCGACATGGGGCCGTACTACGTGACGACGCTCGTGCACGTGCTCGGCTCCGCGACCCGGGTCCAGGCGGTGGCCTCGACCTCCCGCCAGACCCGCACCATCGGCAGCGGCCCGCGGGCGGGCGAGGTGTTCCCGGTCGAGGTGCCGACCCACCACGCCGCGATCATCGAGTTCGGCGAGGGGCGGTCGGCGCAGTCGACGTTCTCGTTCCAGCACGCGCTGCCCCGCAGCGGGTTCGTCGAGGTCAACGGCACCGAGGGCACGATCGTGCTGCCCGACCCGAACGGGTTCGACGGCGCCTCGTCCCTGTGGCGCTACGGCTCCGACGAGCCGACGGCGCTGCCGGCGTCCTGCCCGGAGTTCGGGCGCGGGGCCGGCGTCGTCGACCTGGTGCGCTCGATTCGCGACGGGGGCACCGAGCGGGCGTCGGGCGCCGTGGCGGCGCACGTCCTGGACATCCTGCTCGGGATCCGGGACGCCGCCGCGGCCGGTCAGCCCGTGAAGATCACGTCGGCCGTGTCACCGGTCGCGCCGCTGCCGGAGGGCTGGGACCCGGCGGAGGCGACGGGGTAGGGGCCGGTTCTGCCTCGCCGGGCCGGCCGCCGGGCCGGCGGGCTGGCCGGCGGGCGGGCTGGTTGGCGGGCGGGCGGGCTGGTTGGCGGGTTGGCCGGCGGGTTTGCTGGCGGGTTTGCTGGCGGGTTTGCTGGCGGGCTGGCGGGCTGGCGGGCTGGCGGGCTGGCGGGCTGGCGGGTGGGCTGGTTGGCGGGTTTGCTGGCTGGCTGGCTGGCTGGCCGGCTCGACGAGGCAAGGTGTACTCGGACGGCACCCGTCGGGCGGGCTGAATTCCGATCGTGCTGGACCCGCAATATCCGGCCAGGCCGAACTATCCGGCTGGGCCGGCAAAGCCGGGTCACAGCCGAACGAAGTTCAGCCCACCCGACGGGTGCCGTCCGAGTACACATCGCGACCGGGCGGCGAGAGCCAGCGGTACGACGACGGCGACGGCGACCAGCACCGTGGGCGGCTCAGTCTGCTCAAGACGGGAGTTCGGCGGCGCGGTCCTGCGGGGCAGGGTTCCGCGGTCCCCGCCTGGGCCGGTCACCGGACCGCGCCCCCAGGAGCATCCGGCAGTGCTTCCGGCGCCCCGCCGGCAGGCCGCGCCCCGCCGGCAGGCCGCGCCTCGCCGGCAGGCCGCGCCTCGCCGGCAGGTCGCGCCCCGTCGGCAGGCCGCGCCCCGTCGGCGTGCCGCGAGCCGTCGCGCTCGCTGCCCGGCAGCAGGCGCTCCAGCAGCTCCAGCGACCGGCGCACGTCCACGGCCTCCGGGTCCAGCAACCACTGGAGCTGGAGGCCGTCGGACGCCGCGGCGACCAGCGCGGCGGCGTCGTCCGGGTCGATGTCCGGTGCGATCGCGCCGGAGGCCTGCCCCGCCCGGACCCGTTCGGCCAGGTCGGCGCGCACCCCGCGGAACCGGGCCCGCACGAACTCGCGGGTGTCCGGGTGCTGCTCCGCCTGGAGCGCGTCCGTGGTGAGCGTCGCGTACAGCTCGACCAGGCCGGGGATCGAACGGTTCCGCTCGGCGCTGCGCTCCATCAGGGCGACCGCCGAGACCTCCTCGGTCGGCGACGGCTCCGCGGCCCGCGCCTCGTGCGCCCGGTACACCTCGACGAGCAGCTCGTCACGGTGGGCGAAGTAGTAGCGCAGCGCGGCGTGCGAGACGCCGATGGCCTCGCCGATGGCCCGCAGGGACGCGCCCACGCCGCGCTCGGCGAAGACGGCGATCGCGCTCGTGAGGATCTGGGCGCGCCGTTCCGGGGCCCTGCGGTACGACCGTGCCTGGGCTCCCGCGTCGCCGTTCACCATGGGGGCCATCGTACGAACGGCCGCCAGGAAATCCCTGGGCGCGAGCGGGTGGAATGCGGCGCCCGTCCGCGGGGTTGCCGAGCGTATGACTACCTTCGGCATCATCGGAGCAGGACACATCGGCAGCCAGGTCGCCCGCGTGGCGATCGCGCAGGGCAACGAGGTCGTGATCGCCAACTCGCGCGGTCCCGAGACGCTCGCCGAGCTCGTCGAGGAGCTCGGGCCCAAGGCCCGCGCCGCGACCGCGCAGGAGGCGGCCGAGGCCGCCGACGTCGCCGTGATCTCGGTGCCGCTGAAGGCCTACCGCGACATCCCGGTGGAGCCGCTGGCGGGCAAGGTCGTGCTCGACACCAACAACTACTACTGGGAGCGCGACGGCCACATCGAGGCCCTGGACCGCGGCGAGGCGACCACGGCCGGCCTGCTCCAGGAGCACCTGCCGACGTCGAAGGTCGTGAAGGCGTTCAACCAGATCACGTCGCAGACGATCACCACCGACGGCACCCCCGCGGGCACCGAGAACCGCCGGGCCCTCGCCACGGCGAGCGACTACCCCGAGGCCGTCGAGCTGGTGACGCGGTTCTACGACGAAGCCGGCTTCGACACCGTGAGCGCCGGGCCGCTCAGCGAGTCCTGGCGCTTCGAGCGCGACCGCCCGGCCTATGTCTCCCGCCAGAACGCCGAGGAGCTCAAGGCGAACATGGCCAAGGCGCAGCGCGTCCTCTGACCCGGTCCGCCGGCACCGCCCGGAGGCGGTTGGGGGTCCGGCCCCCAACCCCTCCCACGCTCCCGGCTCCCCCTCTCGCCAGGTGCTTCAGCGCTTTGTGTGGACTTTCTTTGCGGTGGTGG
>NZ_JBHWLR010000005.1:269613-302350 GCF_042731755.1 Promicromonospora sp. NPDC059942 | reverse complement strand
CGGGAGGTGTTGGGGCCCCAGCCCCAAAACCCCTCCAGCGCGACCGGCTCCCACTCGCGCCAGGTGCGCAGGCGCTCGGCGTAGATCTGCTCGACGTCGGTGAGCGGCTTGCCGAGGAAGACGTGCAGCGGCGGCCGCTCGGCGTCGACGATCCGCAGCAGTGCGTCGCGGGTGGCGCGCGGGTTCCCGAGCTCCCACTCGGGCGCTGTGGCGATCCGGGCCTCGGCGTAGTCCGGGTGCTCGGCGCTGGCGCGCAGCCCGGCGCCGAACCCCGTCGCGTACGGGCCCGGCTCCACGTTGGTCACGTGGATGCCGAACGGCGCGACCTCCTGCGCCAGGGCCTCGGACAGGCCCTCCACCGCCCACTTGGAGGCGTGGTAGGCGCCGAACCCCGGGAAGGCGCGGACGCCGCCCTCGCTGGTGACCTGCAGGATGCGGCCCGAACGCTGCGCGCGGAGGACCGGCAGGACCGCCTGGGTGACCCAGACCGTGCCGAAGAAGTTGGTCTCCAGCTGGGCGCGCAGCTCCTGCTCGGTCACCTCCTCGACCATGCCGACCTGGCCGTACCCGGCGTTGTTGACGACGACGTCGAGCCGCCCGAAGTGCTCGACGGCGCGGTCGACGGCGGCCTGCACAGCCGGCCGGTCGGTGACGTCGAGCGGAAGGGCCAGCACGGCCTCGCCGTACTTGTCGACGAGCGGCTCCAGCGCGGACACGTCCCGCGCGGTGGCCGTGACGTGGTCGCCGCGTTCGAGGGCGGCCTCGGCCCACTCGCGACCGAGACCCTTGGCTGCTCCGGTGATGAACCATGTGGTGTGCATGCCTCCATCGTGCGGCGGCGCGAGCCATTCCACCAGCGACTCTTCGGCACACAAGACATGCGCCTGCCGCATGGCTCATGATGGGCGCATGGCCGAGCTCACCGTCACCGCGCTGCGGGTGGTCCACGCCGTCGTCGGCACCGGGTCCTTCACCGCCACGGCCGACCTGCTCGGGTACACCCAGTCCGCGGTGTCCCGTCAGGTGGCCGCCGCCGAGGCCGCCGCGGGCGTGCCCCTGTTCGTGCGCGGCGCGCGCGGCGTGGCCCCCACCCCGGCGGGCACGCTCGTGGCGCGCCGGGCCGCGGTGGTCCTCGCCGAGCTGGACGCCGTGGGCAAGGACCTCGCGGGCCTGGCCGACACCCTGGGCGGCCGGGTCGTGCTCGGCGCCTTCCCGACGGCGACGTGGGTGCTCGCGCCGCGCGCCGTCGCCGTCGTGCGGGAGCGGCACCCGGGCCTCACCGTCGACCTGCACGAGGCGTCGACCCCCACCCAGCTCCGGCAGCTCCGCGCGGGGCGCATCGACGTCGCGGTCATCGGCATGGGCGCCGACCTGCCCGCGTACGACCTCGACGGGCTGCGCCGCGACCACCTCGCGGACGGCCGCTCCCTGGTCGCGGTGTCGCGGGACCACAGCTTCGCGGGCCGTGACCAGGTCCCGGTCGCGGAGCTGGCCGAGGAGGAGTGGATCGTCGGCAAGGGCCTGCGCGGCGACCCGCAGTTCGGCGCCTGGCCCACGCTGCTCGCGCCCCGGGTCGTGCACGCGGTGCGCGAGTGGCCCGCCCGACTCGGCCTGGTCGCCGCCGGGCTGGGCGTCACCACGGTGCCCGAGCTCGTCGTCCCCGGGATTCCCGCCGACGTCGCCACGGTGCGCGTCGACGACCCGGCCTGGCTCGGCCGCGCCGCGGTCGCGATCACCCGCCCGGACCGCCCGGCGGGCGTCGACGCCGTGGTGCGGGCGCTCCGGGAGGTCGCCGGTGGGCTGGGCTAGTCTCGCCGCATGCCCGCCGCGCCCGACGACCCCTGGTCCGCCGTCGCCGACGACTGGGGCCGGTACTGGGGCACCTTCGCGCGCCCGGTCTGGGCCCCGCTCCTGGACGCGGCGGGGATCGGGCCGGGCTCGCGTGTGCTCGACGTCGGCTGCGGCAGCGGCGAGCTGCTCGAACACCTCCAGGACCAGGGCGCCCGGCCCGCCGGCGTCGACCCGGCGACCCGGATGGTCGAGCTCGCCCGGGCCCGCGCCGTCGGCGCGGACGTCCGCGTCGGCGAGGCCGAGCACCTCCCGTTCGACGACGGCGCCTTCGACGCCGTGCTCGCCGTGAACGCCGTCCAGTTCGCCGACGACGTCGACGACGCCCTGGCCGAGATCTCCCGCGTGCTGACGCCGGACGGCGTCGTCGGCCTGGCCGGCTGGGCCGACCGGACCCGGAACGACCTGGACGCGATCAACGTGGCGCTCGCGGAGGCCGACGACGAGGAGCCGCCCGAGGACGGCCCGCTGCGCCTGCCGGGCGGGCTCGCCGCCGTCCTCGCCGAGGCGGGCTGGGCGGTGCTCGACGACGGCGTGGTGCCGGTCCCGTGGACCGCCCGGGACGCGAACGACCTGGTGCGCGGCATCCTGTTCGGCGAGGGCGACACGACGGTCGCGGAGCTCGCGCCCGTGGTGGTCGAGTCCGCCGCGCCGTTCCGCCGTCCCGACGGCAGCTACCGCCTGCTGAACGCCTTCCGCTGGGCGGTCGCCCGGCGCCCGAGGTCCGCGTGAGCGCCCCCACCGACCCGGACCAGCCCGTCCTGCGCGTACCCGGGATCCGGGCCCTGGTCTGGATGTCGCTGTTCGGCTTCGCGGGCTACGCGCTCCTGCTGCCGACGGCGCCGCTGTGGGCCACCCACGGCGGCGCCGACGAGGGCGGCGCGGGGCTCGTGAACGCCGTCCTCATGCTCGCCACCGTCACCTTCCAGACGACCGTGCCCTGGGCGCTGCGCCGGCTCGGCTGGCGCAGCACCCTGGTGGCCGGGGTGCTCCTGCTCGGGCTCCCGTCCCTGGCGTTCCTGCTCACCGACCAGCTCGGCTGGATCCTCGCCGCGTCCGCGGTGCGCGGCGCCGGGTTCGCGGTGGTGACCGTGTGCGGCGCGACCGCGATCGCCGAGCTGGTCGACGTCTCCCGGCGCGGCCGCGCGATCGGCGTCTACGGCCTCGCGGTCGCGGCGCCCCAGGTGTTCCTCACGCCGAGCGCCGCGTGGGTCGCCGAGTCCGTCGACTTCCGGCTCGTGTTCGTCCTCGGGGCCCTGCCCGCGCTCGCCGTGCCGTTCGCGACGGCCCTCGGACGGCGGCTGGACCTGCTCACCGCCGGCCACGCCGCCGCACCGCACGTGCCCGACGGCGCTGCACCGGGCCGGGCCCGCATGCTGCTCGCGCTGGCCCTGCCCTCCCTCGTGCTGCTCGCCGTCACCACGCCCGGGGGAGCGCTGCTCACGTTCGCGCCCCAGCTCGGCCACGGCGCCCTCGTCGCGATGGCCGGGCTGCTCGGCCTCACCGTCGCGGCGGCCCTGTCCCGCTGGCTGGTCGGCGGCCTGGCCGACCGGTACGGGCCGCGCCGGTTCGTCCCGCCGCTGCTGGCGCTCTGCGCGGCGGCCCTCGTGCTGTGCGCCTGGTCGCTCACCGGCTCGGGCCCCGGCGCCGCGGGGCTGATCGTGGGCATGACCGTCGTCGGCGTCTCGTACGGCAGCCTGCAGAACCTCACGCTGGTCAGCGCGTTCGCCGCCGTGCCCGACCGGGAGCGCAGCGTCGCCAGCGCCGTCTGGAACATCGGCTTCGACACCGGCACCGGGCTCGGCTCGCTCGTGGTCGGCTTCATCGCGGCCGGCACGAGCTTCGCGGTCGGGCTCCTGACGACCGCGGTGCTGTGCGCCGTCGTCGCCGTCGTCACCCTGGTGGGCGCGCGCGGCGCCGTCCGGCGGAGCGCGTAGGCACCAGGGTGCGGACCAGGGCCGCACCCTGGTCCGCCGCCCGGCGCGGCCGGGCGATGGTGGGCGGCATGATCGACAAAGGACTGCCCGGCGACGCCGTCGGGCCTGGGCGGCCGGTGGGCCGCCGGATCGTGCTGGCGATGCTCGGCCTGGGCGCCGCGGGCGTGGCCGTGGGACCCGCGGTGCGGGACGGGGTGCGCGAGGCCCTGCGGCGCGTTGCGCCGGCCGCGGTGCCGGACGACCGCGGGTTCCGCTACTTCAGCGTCGTCGGCTCCGTGCCGCGCCAGGACGCGACGAGCTACCGGCTCACCGTCGGCGGGCTGGTGGACCGGCCGGCCACGTACACGCTCGACCAGCTCGCGGCGCTGCCCCAGCACACGGTGGTGCACGACGCCGTCTGCACGGACGGCTGGCAGGTCGACGACGTGCCGTTCACCGGCGTGCTCCTGAGCGACCTGCTCGACGCGGCCGGGGTGCGGGACGAGGGCGCCGCGGTGCGGTTCACGTGCTTCGACGGTGCGTACTCCGAGAGCCTCACGCTGGAGCAGGCGCGCCGGGCGGACGTGCTGGTCGCCCTGCGCATGTTCGACGAGCCCGTGCCGCACGACAGCGGCGGCCCGGTGCGGCTCTTCGTGGCGCCGATGTACTTCTACAAGTCGGCCAAGTGGCTCTCGGGCATCGAGGTCACCGGCCAGGTCCAGCAGGGGTACTGGGAGGACTACGGCTACCCCGTGGACGGCTGGCTGCCCGGCGAGGAGCCCGTCGGTGCCTGAGCGCGTGCTCCGGTTCAGCCCCGCCGAGCGGGCCGTGCACCGGGCGACCGGGCTGCTGTTCCTGGTCTGCCTGCTCACCGCGGTCGCGCTCTACGTGGCGCCGGTCGCGCAGCTCGTGGGCCGGCGGCTGCTGGTCGAGACCGTCCACGAGTGGTCCGGGCTCCTGCTGCCCGTGCCGGCCCTCATCGGCCTGTGGTCCGGCCCCTTCCGGGCCGACCTGCGCCGCCTCGACCACTTCGCCGAGCACGACCGCCGGTGGCTCGCGAGCCTCGGCTCGTCCGACCCGCGCCGCGGCCGGTTCGCGGGCAAGTTCAACGCGGGCCAGAAGGTCTGGGCCTCCTGGCTCGCCGGCGCCGTCCTGGTCATGCTCGGCACCGGCCTGCTGCTGTGGTTCAAGTTCGCGCTCGACGTCGTCCCGCGGGCCGGCGTCGTGCTCGTCCACGACGTCGTGGCCTACGCCCTCGTGGTCGTCGTCGCCGGCCACGTGTACAAGGCGATCGCCGACCCGGAGGCCCGGCGCGGGATGCGCACCGGGGCCGTCCGGCGGTCATGGGCGGCGCGGGAGCACGCCCTCTGGCTCGGTCAGAGCTCGTCGCCCTCGGCGGACCAGGCCTCCCAGGCCGCGGACGACGCCGCGTAGGCGGCCACCGCGCCGAGGATCGCGGCGCTCACGGCGCCGCTCAGGGCCAGCCCGGGCGCGTCCGTGCCGAGAGCCTGGGCCAGGGCGCCCCGCCGTCCGCCCTCGACCCGCGCCGCCGCCCGCCCGAGGGCGGCGGCGGACGGGTCGGCGGGCGGCTCGCCGGTGCGGGAGAGCCGGTCGAACGCGGCCTTCCGCTCCGCCGGGGTGAGCCGCTCGAAGGCGGCGACGTGCACCTGCTCGACGGCGTACGGCGGGGCCGAGCTCAGCAGCCGCTCGGAGCGGTCGAGCGCCCCGGCGTCGTCAGACCTGCTCATCGTCGGCCCCTTCGGGGGTGGCGGCGGGTGCGTCGGCGGGTCCGTCAACCGGTCCGTCGGCGGGGACGATGCGGTAGCCCTGCTCCGCGAGGGTGCGGGTCATGTGCTCGGTGTACCACTCGGGCCAGCCCTCGTCGTACACGCCGCCCAGCTCCTCCTGCTCGTGGACGCCGTGCGCCGTCGCCGCCTGCCTGAGCAGGTCGAGCAGGATCTCGTTCGACCTCGGGTCGCCGGTGGTGCTCATCGGCCCGGGAGACGGTCGATGATCTGCTGGAGCACCCACTCGTTGCCGTCCGGGTCGGCGAACGACGCGAACGACGCGTAGCTGTCGTGCTCGGGGTGCGCCCCGGGCACGCGGTTCGCGGTGCCGGCCCAGTGGAAGACGCCGTCCTGGTCGTGCCAGACCTCGCTGACGTCGGCGCCCTTCTCGACGAGCTCGGCGCGGGCCGCGGCGATGTCCGTGACCACGAGGTGCAGGCCCCGCACGGAGCCCGGCGTCGCGTCGGTGAGGTGCTCGCCGAAGATGATCGACGTGGCGGACCCGGGCGGCGTGAGCTGCACGACGCGGAGGCCGCGCTCGGTGGCGAAGTCGGCGTCGAGACGCCAGCCGAGCCCCGCGTAGAAGTCCTTGGCGCGGTCCACGTCGGCGACGGGCAGGACGACGACCTCGAGCTTGAGTTCCATGGTGTTCTCCGGTTCCAGGTGGGTGTTCGGGTGGTGGTGGGTCTGGTGGGTCACTTGGCCTGCAGCGGGCCCGCGAAGGACTTGCTGAGGGACGACGGGCCCACGAGGGGCAGCAGGGCGGCGAGCAGCTTGCGCTGGAAGGTCTCCGGGGTGCGGGTCAGCTCGACGTCGATGCGGCTGCCGTCCTCGGCGGGGGAGACCTGGAAGACCCAGCCACCGCCGGGTCCGAACACCTTCGAGTCCAGTGTCGTGATGTCCACGCGGCCGCGCTCGTCGTCCCACTCGTAGCGGGCCCGCTCCCAGGCCGCCGCGGTGCCCTCGGTGACCTCGGCCCAGTTGTCGCCCTGGGCGTGGACCGTCAGGTGCTCGGCGTCGATCGTGGGCCAGGCCTCGGCGCGGGCCGGGCTGAAGTCGGTCAGCACCCGCATGGCGGCCTCGGGGGCGAGCGTGGAGTCGAGGTGAAAACGGACTGCGGTCATGGTCAGGCTCCTCAGTTAGGTAACCGGTTTGAGCGGTTACTGCGATGAGCAGAACTGTGGCACAGGTTCCGTAACCCGTCAAACTGGTTACGGGGACTTGTGCGTCACGGGGTCACCGGTCAGAATGGTTACGTGAACCACGCCTTCCCCTGCGGAACGCTCGCGCTCGACTTCCTCGGCACGCTGCGCGCCCGCCGTAACCCGGTCCCCGCGGAGAAGCTCGGCACGCCCGGGCTCCTCGACGACTGGTTCGTCGAGTCGGGGATGTTCGACGCCGCCCCGCACGCCGACGAGGCAGACCTGGCGGCGGCCCTGGAGCTGCGCGAGTCGCTCTACGCGCTCGTCGAGGACCGGCTCGGCGGCCGCGCGGCGCTGGCGGCGCTCTCCGAGGCCGCCGCGTCCGCGACCGGGGCTGCCCTGGCGGCCCCGGCTGCGTCCGGCGCGGCCGTTGTGCCTGCCGACCCGGCCGCGCTCGCGGAGGCGGTCGCGGTCCTGAACCGGTACGCCGCGCAGCCGCCGGTCATCGTGCAGCTGGAGGTGGGCGTTGCAGGCTCGGCTGGTGCCGGGTCTGCTGGTGTTGGCTCCTCGGGCGGCCTCGGCGCCGCCGTCACCCGGCGCTCCGGCACGGCAGCGCAGGGCCTCGCGGCCGTGGCGCGCGAGGCCGTCGAGATCCTGGGCGGCCCGGACGCCGCTCTGCTGCGCGAGTGCGGCCGCCCGGAGTGCACCCAGGTCTACCTGGATCGGTCCCGCGGGCACCGCCGCGAGTGGTGCGCGATGCGCACGTGCGGCAACCGGGTCAAGGTCTCGGCCTACCGCTCGCGGCACCGCACGACGTCGACCCCGACGTCGTCGGCGCCGTCGACAACCCACGCCTGACCGGCCCCACCCGGCCGCCTCGACCCACCCGGCCCCGCGCCGCCCGCCGTGCCCGTCCCGACCCGCCTGGCCCGACCCGCCTCGACTCGCCGTGCCCGTCCCGACTCCGCCCCGATGGTGCGCTTCTACCCCGCCATTGGGCCCGAAACTGGCGTGATTTCGGGCGCAATGACGGGGTAGAACCGCACTTCCGAGCGCGGCCGCCGACTCGACCGCGCCCAACCTGGCCCAGCTCGACCTGGCCCGGCCCGGTCTGGCTCGACGCGACCCGGCCCGACGTCGCCCCGCGTGGCACTGGAGGTGCGTTTCTACCCCGCCATCTGGCCCGGAATCAGCCCTGATCCGGGCCCAATGGCGGGGTAGAACCGCACTTCCGAGCGCGGCCTCCCGCTCCACCGCACCCGGCGCGGTCCGGCCTGGCCCGGCCTGGCCCCACCAGGCCCGGCCCGACCCGGCCCCACCCGGCCTGGCCCGACTCGACTCGGCCCGGCCTGGCCCGACTCGACTCGGCCCGACCCGGCCCGACGTCGCCCGCGCCGCACCGGAGGTGCGCTTCTACCCCGTCATTGAGCCCGGAATCGACCGTGATCCGGGCGCAATGGCGGGGTAGAAACGCACTTCCGCGCGCTGCCCGCGAGGGTCGCTTGACGGCTCGGCCGCGCCGGTGCAACACTGACGACCCTCACCGGAAACGTTTCCAGGCCCAGTTCGGCTGGGAGTTGGAAACGTTTCCAGATCGATCCGGCCACAAGACCAGTCCGGCCACCACACCAGTCCGGCAACCAGATCGATCAGGCAACAGGCAACAAGCAAGCACCAAAGCACCAAGCACCAAGCAGGACCTCACGACGAAGTGGAGTGACAGTGTCGTCATCACGCGCCACCCTCATCCAGGTGGCCGAGCGCGCCGGGGTGTCGCTGGCGTCGACCTCGCGGGCGCTGCACGGCACGGGCGCCAGCCAGAAGATGGTGGACCGCGTCCGCGCCGCCGCCGCCGAGCTCGGCTACAGCCCGGACGCGATCGGCCGGTCGCTGCGGATGAAGCGGACCTTCCAGGTCGCGTTCGCCGTCGCCGACATCGGCAACCCCGTCTACGTCGAGATGCTCACCGCGATCCACGAGGTCCTCGCGCCGCACGGGTACCGCGTGGTGGTCATGTCCACGGGCCCCAGCGTCGCCTCCACGACGGACCTGGTCCGCAGCCTGAGCAGCGGCTTCGTCGACGGCCTGATCGTCAGCCCCCTGCGCACCGACGACGCGCTCGTCGAGGCGATCCGCGACGCGCCGGTCCCCGTCGTCGTGATCGGCCGCTCGTTGGAGCAGCAGGGCATCGACTCCGTCTCCACGGACTCCGCCGCGGGCCTCGGCCAGGCCGTCGCCCACCTCCTGGAGATCGGCCGCCGCCGGATCGGGTTCGTCAACGGACCGCTCGACACCACCCCGGGCGCCGCCCGTCAGCGCGGGTTCGACGCCGCGACGACCGGCCCGGCGTTCACCGGGGACCACGCGGAGACGGAGCGGGCCGACGACTTCACCGTCGCCGCCGGGCTCGCCGCCGCGCGCCGGCTGCTGTCCCGCACCCCCGCGGCGGGGCCGTTCGACGCCGTCGTCGCGGCCAACGACCTGCTCGCCATCGGCGTCGTCCGGGCCGCCCGGGAGCTGGGGCTCTCGGTGCCGGGCGCGCTCGCCGTCACCGGGATGGACGACACGGAGATCGGCCGCGTCTTCCAGCCGAGCCTGACCAGCGTCTCGCTCGGGTCCGCGGAGCGCGGGGCCGCCGCCGCCCGGCTCGTCCTGGGCCGGGTGGACGACGGCGCCGAGCCCGCCCAGCAGATCGCCATCGGGCCGCGCCTGTTCGTGCGCGAGTCCACCGCCCAGGAAGAGAGTGCTCGATGACCGTCCTCGCCTCGCCCCGGCAGCCGTCGCCGCCCCGGTCCGGGCGCCGTCGCGGCCCCACGGGCATGGACCGCGCCCGGCGCCGCGAGGCCGCCGCGCTGGTCATGCCGTCCCTGCTGCCCATCCTCGTGCTGTCCGTCGCGCCGCTGCTCATGGGTGTGCTGCTCGCGTTCACGGACGCCGAGCTCGTGCGGCACCCCGACTACCAGTTCGTCGGCGTCGACAACTTCGTGCGGCTCGCGGGCAACTCGTTCTTCTGGGACTCGTTCCGCATCGGCATGGTGTGGGCGGTCTCGGTGACGCTGCTCCAGCTCGTCGCCGCGCTGGGCCTCGCGCTGCTGCTCAACTCGGGGCTGCGGTTCCAGGGGCTCACCCGGGTGCTCGCCCTGATCCCGTGGGCGATGCCGCCCGTGGTCGTGGCGATCATGTGGAAGATGATCTACTCGCCGAACGCGGGGCCGCTCAACGCGTTCCTCGGTTCGCTGGGCCTGCCGGACGACACCAACTGGCTCGCCGACTTCTCCACCGCGCTGCCCGCCGTCATCGTCGTCGGCGTCTGGGTGGGCATGCCCCAGACCACGGTGACCCTGCTCGCCGGGCTGCAGCAGATTCCGGACGAGCTGCACGAGGCCGCCGCGATGGACGGCGCCGGGGCCTGGCGCCGCTTCTGGGCGGTCACGCTGCCGAGCCTGCGGCCGATCGTCGCGTCGATCACGTCGCTGAACTTCATCTGGAACTTCAACTCGTTCTCCCTGGTCTACGTGCTGACCGAGGGCGGGCCCGGCGGCCGCACCATGCTGCCGATGCTGTTCACCTACCTGGAGGCGTTCAAGAACCGGAACATCGGTTACGCCGCCGCGATGGGCGTGGTGCTCGTCGTGGTGGTCGTGCTCCTCCTCGCGCTCTACCTGCGGTCGCAGTTCCGCGACGACCGCGCCGAGAAGACGAAGAAGGAGGGCTGAGCCGATGCGCGTTCTCGTCCGCCCCGCCCAGTACGTGGCGCTGGCCTGTTACATCATCTTCCTGGGCTTCCCGCTGCTGTGGCTGCTGTCGGCCTCGGTGAAGTCGTCCGGCGAGCTCAACTCGCTGGTCGTGAACCTGCTGCCGCAGGAGTGGCACTGGGAGAACTACTCGCAGGCTCTCGCCCGGCAGGGCCTGGTGCACTCCGCGGCCAACAGCGCGATCGTCGCGCTCGCGTCCACGGCGCTCGTCATCCTCATCGCGCTGCCGGCCTCGTACGTGCTGGCCCGGCTCAAGGGCGCGATCCGCACGGCCGGCGTCGGCTGGATCCTGGTCAGCCAGGTGTTCCCGGTGATCCTCGTGATCCTGCCGCTGTTCCTCATCCTGCGGACGATCGGCCTGACGGACAGCCTCCTCGGGCTCACGCTCGTGCACACCACGTACACGCTGCCGTTCGCGCTGTGGATGCTGCAGGGCTACGTCGCCGCGATCCCGGTGGAGCTCGAGGAGGCCGGGGCGATGGACGGCGGCAGCCGCCTCGTGGTGCTGCGCCGGATCGTCGTCCCGCTGCTCGCCCCCGGCGTCGTCGCCACGGCGATGTTCAGCTTCGTCTCGTCCTGGAACGAGTTCTTCTTCGCTCTCGTGCTGCTCCAGTCGCCCGAGAACTACACCCTGCCGATCACCCTGTCGACGTTCATCGGCGGCGAGGGCAAGGTCGCGCTCGGCCCCCTGGCGG
Organism: Promicromonospora sp. NPDC059942; assembly: GCF_042731755.1. Classification (NCBI taxonomy): domain Bacteria; kingdom Bacillati; phylum Actinomycetota; class Actinomycetes; order Micrococcales; family Promicromonosporaceae; genus Promicromonospora; species Promicromonospora sp. NPDC059942. Next base: position 291,207 of record NZ_JBHWLR010000005.1, on the reverse strand, counting down.
CGGGCTCCGTGCTCGCCGCGATACCCAGCATCGTCTTCTTCTCGATCATGCAGAAGAAGCTCACCGGCGGCCTCATGGCCGGGGCGGTCAAGGGATGACCAGCCCCCACGGCCACACCAGCACCACCTATCCGAAAGGCAGACCCATGAAGTCTCGTGGAGTGTTCATCGCTGCATGCCTCACGACCAGCACCCTTCTGCTCGCCGCCTGCGGCAGCGGGGACGCCGCCGACGACGGCCCGGTCACGCTGAAGTTCCAGGCCCTGTCCGACCAGCCGGCCGCCATCGCCGCGACCGAGTCGATCGTCGAGGACTGGAACACGGCCAACCCCGACGTCCAGGTCGAGATCGTCCCGGCGGGCTGGGACGGCGTCTACGACAAGCTCATCACCCAGTTCAACGGCGGCGCCGCGCCCGACATCATCCACTACGAGGCGGCGAGCATCGTGTCGTTCGCCCGCGACGGCTACCTGGCCGACCTCACCGACCTCATGTCGGACGAGCGCCGCGCGGACATCCCCGAGGGTGTGCTCGACTCCGTGACCGTCGACGACCAGGTGATCGCCTACCCGACCGAGCTGCAGTCGTACGTGGTGTTCGCCAACCGCGCCCTGCTGGAGGACGCCGGCGTCGAGATCCCGACCGGCGAGACCATGACCTGGGACGAGCTGCGCGAGATCGCCAAGGCGACCACGAAGGGCGACGTCTACGGCCTCGGCTGGGGCCTCTCCAGCCCGACGGCGGCGTTCATGGCGCTGGCCCCCGGGTTCGGCGGCACCTACATCGAGGGCACGGGCGAGGACGCCGACCTGACCGTCGGCGAGGGCGAGATGGCCCTGCCCGAGCTGGTGCACGGCATGGCCTACGACGACGAGTCGATCCTGCCGGTGACCCTGACCCAGTCGGGTTCCGAGGCCATCGCCTCCTTCTACGCCGGGCAGACGGCGATGACCGTGCAGGGCTCCTACCAGGCCGCGAACATCGCCAAGGACGCGCCGAAGGACCTCGACTGGGTGGCGCTGCCCCCGCTGGCCGGCCCCGAGGGCCCGCAGCAGGCGGCCAACCCCCAGACGCTGTCGGTCAACATCGACTCCGAGCACGTCGAGGAGTCCGCGGAGTTCATCGAGTTCTTCACGCAGACCGAGCACCTCGCCGCGCTGAACGAGGCGGACGCCCTGATCCCGGCGACGACGTCGGCCCAGGAGGCCCTGACGGAGAAGCTCGGCGACGAGAACGGCTGGAGCACCATCCTGGCGTCCGGCCAGAACTTCACGGCCGCGCCCTACCTCTTCGCCGACTCCTACGCCCAGTGGAAGGACACCGTGGCGACGCCCGCCTACCAGCGCTACCTGGCGCAGGAGACGGACGAGACGGAGCTCGCCGACCAGCTCACGAGCGGCTGGGACGAGATCACGCAGTAGTAGCTGACGCAAGCGACGCAGGAACGACGAAGGAGCAGAGCCGTGAGCTGGTTAGAGGACCGGTCGGTGGCCGTGATCACCGGTGCCGCAGTGGGGGACGCCCTCGGTGGAGCTACCGAGGGCTGGACACCGGAGCAGATCGAGGAGCGGCACGGGGGCCGCGTGCGCGGCATCGTCGGGCCCTGGTACCCCAACTGGCGCGACGCGCGCCCCATCGCCCCGTACCACAAGGGCGACGGGCACATCACGGACGACACCCTCATGACCAGGGCGCTCGTGGAGGTGTACGCCAAGCGGCGGGCGCACCTCGACGCCTACGCGATGGCCGAGGACCTGGTGCCGCTGATGATCGGGGAGCCGCGGTGGATCCCCGAGCTCGAGTCGACGGCGCTGCTGCTCCAGCGGGTGTTCCTCGCCGAGAAGTGGCTGGTGGCCCGGCTGCACTACGGGCACGTGGACCCGCGTGAGGCGGGCGTGGGCAACGTGGTCAACTGCGGGGCGGCGATGTACGCGGCCCCGGTCGGCCTGGTGAACGCGGGCGACGCCCGCGCCGCCTACGCCGAGGCGATCGACCTCACGGGCGCCCACCAGTCGAGCTACGGCCGCGAGGCGGCCGGGGTCTTCGCGGCGATGGTCGCGGCCTCGGTCACCCCGGGCGCCACGCTGGACGACGTCGTGGCCGCCGCGCTCGACGTGGCGCACGACGGCACGGCGGACGCGCTCCGGGCGGTTGTCGACGCCGTGTCCGGCTGGCCGGAGCCGCCCACGACCGACGACGAGGAGCGCAAGCTCGCGCGCCTCGTCCGCGAGGTCGTGGCCCCGTACGACTCGGTGGGCGCGGAGTACCGGCAGATGTCGATGGACGCCCGCCGGCCCTCGCGCACCAAGTCGATCGAGGAGCTGCCGGTAGCGCTCGGGCTCCTGCTCGGGCACCGCGGCGACTACCGCGGCTCCGTGCTGGCCGCCGTGAACTACGGCCGCGACGCCGACTCGATCGCCGTCATGGCGGGCGCCGTCGCCGCCGGTCTGGGCGGCAGCGGCGTCGTGCCCGCCGAGTGGCTCGACGAGATCGAGACCGCCAGCAAGATGGACGTCCGGGAGACCGGCCGCCTCATGGCGGACGCCGCCGGCGACATCCTGCGCGCGGACCGCGAGCGGGCGCTGGCCCGGCTGACGTCGCTCGACGCCGTCGGGGCGGGTGAGCCGGCGTGAGGCTGACCTGGGCCCAGCCCGAGGACCTGCTGGCGCACGAGCTCGTGCAGTCGGCGGCCGAGGGCAAGGACGTCGCCGACGTCCGCGACCGCTGGGTCGCGGCGGGCGGCGACCCGACGCCGGCGGTGAGCGGGGCGGGTCCCGTCCCGGCCACCCCGGCGCTGCGGGCGCTCGCCCGGACGCTGCTGGACGAGCTGGACGCTCTGCCTGCGGCGTCCTCGGCCCCGGCCACGTGGGACGAGATCGAGGCCCTGCTCCCGCCCGCACCCACCCTGCCGGACCGTCCGGCCGGAGGGGAGGCGGCCTACGCCGCCCGGGTGCACGGCGCCTGGACCGGCCGGGCCGCGGGCTGCCTGCTCGGCAAGCCCGTGGAGAAGATCCCGCGCGCCGGCATCGAGGAGATCCTGCGCGCGACCGGCCGCTGGCCGCTGACCGGCTGGTTCACCGCCGTCGGCCTGCCCGACGACGTCGCGGCGCGCTGGCCGTGGAACCGCCGGTCGGCGCCGACGTCGCTGGAGGAGAACATCTCCGGCATGCCGGAGGACGACGACCTCAACTACCCGATCCTGGCCCTCGCGCTCCTGGAGCAGCACGGCCGCGGGTTCACCACCGACGACGTGGCGCAGCTCTGGCTGGACAACCTGCCCGCCGGGCGCACCTTCACGGCCGAGCGCGCGGCGTACCGCAACATCCTCGACGCGGTGCCCGTGCCGGAGACGGCCACGCACCACAACCCGTTCCGCGAGTGGATCGGCGCGCTCATCCGCACCGACCTGCTCGGCTGGGTCTCGCCGGGCGACGTGCGCGGGGCGGCCCGGCTGGCCTGGGTCGACGCCCGGCTCAGCCACACCGGCGACGGGATCTACGGGGCGATGTGGGCGGCCGGGCTGGCCGCCGCCGCGATGGTGGCCTCCGACGTCGAGCAGGTGCTCGACGCCGCGGACGCCGTCGTGCCCCCGGGCAGCGGGCTGGCCGGCGCCGTGGCGCTCGGCCGGTCCCTGGGCCGGGACAACGACGGGAGCGAGGCGGGCGTGCGCGCCGGGCTCGACCGGATCCACGCCGAGTACGGGCACCTGCACTGGGTGCACACCCTGAACAACGCTGCCGTCATCGCGTTCGCGCTGTCCGCGGGCCGGGGCGACTTCGGGGCGAGCGTCTCGATCGCCGTCACGGCGGGCTGGGACACGGACTCGGCGGCGGCGACCGTGGGCGGTGTCGCCGGCGCCATTCTGGGTGTCGACGGGATCGGCGAACGGTGGACCGCGCCGCTCGACGGGCGCATCGCGACCTCGCTGCCCGGCGGGGAGCAGCGCATCGCCGACCTCGCGGCGCGTACCGTGGCGCTGGTGGAGCCGGCCGGAGGTGCCGCATGACCGGGCAGGTCGTGGTGGTCGGGTCGGCGAACGTCGACCTGGTGGTCGATGTGCCCCGGCACCCCGCCGGCGGCGAGACCATCCTCGGCGGCGACCTGCGCCGCACGCCGGGCGGCAAGGGCGCCAACCAGGCAGTCGCCGCGGCGCGCGCCGGGGGAGCGGACACCACGTTCGTGGGGGCGCTGGGCCAGGACGAGTCCGGCGAGCTGCTGCTCGCCTCGCTCGGCGGGGCGGGCGTGCGCACCGACGTCGTCGACCGGGTCGACGCCCCGACCGGCACCGCCCTGATCACCGTCTCGCCTGACGGCGAGAACGCCATCGTCGTGGCGCCCGGCGCCAACTCGCGCGTGCGGGTCGGCGCGGCGCAGGCCCGTCGGATCGCGGCCGCCGACGTCGTGCTGGCGCAGCTCGAGATCCCGCTCGACACCGTGATCGCCGCCGCCCGCGAACGCCGTGAGGGCGCGCTGTTCGTGCTCAACGCGGCGCCGTCGCGCGAACTGCCCGACGCCCTGTGGGACCAGCTCGACGTGCTCGTGGTCAACGAGCACGAGGCGGCGGACCTGGCGGGGCCGGGCGCCGGCGCGACCCCCGAGGACCTCGCGGCCGCCCTGCTGGTCCGGGTGCCCGCGGTCGTCGTGACCCTCGGCGCGGCAGGCAGTCTCGTGGCCCGGCGCGGCGCGGAGCCCGTCCTGGTCCCGGCCGCCGAGGTCGAGGCGGTGGACACGACCGGCGCGGGTGACACCTACTGCGGCGTCCTGGCGGCGTCCCTGGCCCGCTCGGGTCTGGCCGGCTCCGGCCCGGCCGGCTCGGGCCTCTTGCAGGCGGCGCGCCTGGCCGGGGCCGCCGGGGCGCTCGCCGTCACGCGTCCGGGGGCGCAGGACGCCGTGCCCGACGCGGCCGCCGTCGTCGCGCTGGCCGAGCACCTGCTCGTCGACAAGAACTAGAAAGGCATCATGAGCTACACGTTCGACCCCCTGGTCCCGCGGCCGATCGACCGGCCCACGGAGGTCGCCGTCGGCCCCCTGACCCCGGACCTGAGCGAGGCGCTCGACCAGGCCAAGATCTTCTCGGGGCCCGCCGACCCGGCCGACCGCCCAGCCTGGCGCGAGACGCTGCGGGCCTGGCGGTCCGACGCCCGCGCCCGGCACGGCTACACCGGCGCCGCCTACGCGCGCCCGGAGGCCGCGTGGGCGGCCCGGTGCAGCACGGTGGCGCAGGTCTGGCTGTGGGACGAGCTGCTCTACTCGTTCGAGGAGGAGCGGTTCACGCCGGAGCGGTTCCTCGCCGACGCCCGGGAGCGGTTCGGCGGGCTGGACGCCGTCGTGCTGTGGCACGCCTACCCCGTGATCGGGCTGGACGACCGCAACCAGTGGGACTTCTACCGCGACGTGCCCGGGCTGGCCGCGCTCGTGGCGACGTTCCACGAGGCCGGGCTGCACGTCTTCGTCGACTACAACCCGTGGGACGTCGGCACGCGGCGCGGGGCGGACGACCTCACGGAGCTCGCCGCGGTCGTGCGCGAGCTCGGGGCGGACGGCGTCTTCCTGGATACCCTGAAGAAGGCCGAGCCCGAGCTGGTCGCGCGCCTGGAGGCGGCGCGGCCCGGGATCGTGCTGGAGGGCGAGTCCAAGCTGCCGGTCGAGCGCATCGAGGACCACTCCTCCTCGTGGGCGCAGTTCTTCGCCGACTCGCCGGTGCCCGGCGTGCTGCGGGCGCACTGGTACGAGCGCCGGCACATGCAGCACCACGTGCGGCGCTGGCACCGCGACCACTCCGAGGAGCTCCAGTCCGCGTGGCTGAACGGCGTGGGCGTGATGGTGTGGGAGGTCGTTTTCGGGGTGTGGGTCGGGTGGTCCCGGCGGGACGCCGCGACCGTGCGCCGCCTCGTCACGGTCCAGCGCGCCGCCGGCGACCTGCTCCTCGACGGCGGGTGGACGCCGCTGGCGCCGCTTTCTCCGGAGGCCGAGGCTGCGGGCGTGTACGCGTCGCGGTGGGAACTGGACGGCGTGACCCTGTGGACACTCGTCAACCGGGGCGACGCGGACTACGCGGGCCCGGTGCTGGCCGCGGACGCGCTGGAGCGGGCGGCCGGGCGGCTCGTTCCGCTCACCGAGCCGTCGGCCGCCGGGGACGTCGTCGTGCCCGGCCGCGGCATCGCGGCCCTGCTGCACGTCGCCGACGGCGTCGCGGATCCCGCCTGGCTGCCGGACCTGCTCGACGCCCTGCGCAGGATGCCGCACGACGCCGACGCCCGGTTCCCGCACCGGATCGCGCGTCGGGTCGGAGGGTCGGGCGCCCAGGTGGCTCCCTTGACCTACACGCCTGTCGGGTCGGCCCCGTCGTCGGCCACGCCCGAGCCGGACGCCGTCGTCGTCCCCGCGGGCGACTACGTGCTCACCGTGCGCTACCGCGCCCGGGAGACGGGGATGTACCAGGGCGCGCCGTACGTGGACGAGTGGAAGCCGCTGCCGCCGCGCCTGCACGACGCGCGGACGCTCCAGCGTGACGGCGTCCTCGCGACGCCGGTCGCGGTCGCGGAGACCGAGGTGACGAACGCGCAGTTCGCGGAGTTCCTGGAGGCGACGGGTTACGCGCCCGCCGAGCCGCACCGGTTCCTCGCGCACTGGGACGACGGGAGCCCGGCCGCAGGCACCGAGGGCGAGCCGGTCACCTACGTCGACCTCGACGACGCCCGCGCCTACTGCGCGTGGCGCGGCGGGCGGCTGCCCACCGAGGACGAGTGGCAGCTCGCGGGGGAGGCCGCGCCGTCGTCGTTCGGGGTGGAGCGGCGCGGGGTCGCCGTCTGGAGCTGGACCGAGAGCGAGCACAGCGACGGCCGCACCCGGTTCGTTTTGCTCAAGGGCGGCAGCGACTACCGCGCACCGGACTCCGACTGGTACGTCGAGGGCGGGCGGCACGCGCCGGACTACTCGGTGAAGCTGCTGCTCCCGGGGCTCGGGCTCGCCCGGAGCGCCACGGTGGGGTTCCGCTGCGCATGGGAGGTGTCGGCATGAGCGTGTCGCGCGATCCCGCAGTCGGCGCCCTGGCCGGCCTGCGCGTCGTGGACGCGTCCACGCTGTTCGCGGGGCCGATGGCGGCGATGCACCTGGGTGACCTGGGCGCCTCCGTCATCAAGGTGGAGCACCCGCTCAAGGCCGACCCGTCGCGCACGCACGGGGCCGCGAAGGACGGCGTCAACCTCTGGTGGAAGACGCTGGGCCGCAACAAGCGCACCGTCACCGCGAACCTCGGTTCGGCCGGCGGGCGCGAGGTGTTCCTCGCGCTGGCGGAGCGGGCCGACGTGGTGATCGAGAACTTCCGTCCGGGCACGCTCGAACGCTGGGGCCTGGGCTACGAGGAGCTGTCGGCGCGCAACCCGCGCCTGGTGCTCGCCCGGGTCTCGGGCTTCGGCCAGACCGGCCCGTACCGGACGCGCCCGGGGTTCGGCACGCTCGCGGAGGCGATGAGCGGGTTCGCGGCGATGACCGGCGAGGCCGACGGCCCGCCCACGCTGCCGCCCTTCGGCCTGGCCGACGGCGTCGCGTCGCTCGCCACCGCGTTCGCGATCATGACGGCGCTCTCGGCGCGCGACCGGACCGGGCGCGGGCAGGTCGTGGACACCGCGATCGTCGAGCCCATCCTCGCGATGCTCGGGCCGCAGATCACGCGCTGGGACCAGCTCGGGACGGTGCAGGCGCGCACGGGCAACCGGTCGAGCAACAACGCGCCGCGCAACACCTACCGCACGAGCGACGGGCACTGGGTGGCGGTCTCCACCTCGGCGCAGTCGATCGCGGAGCGGGTGGTGCGGCTGGTCGGGCGGCCCGAGCTGGTGGACGAGCCCTGGTTCGCGCGCGGCGTGGACCGGGCGCGGCACGCGGACGAGCTCGACGACGCCGTCGGCGGCTGGATCGCCGAGCGCACGCGGGACGAGGTGGTCAAGGCGTTCGAGGAGGCCCAGGCCGCCGTCGCCCCCGTGTACGACGCGCGGGACATCGTGGCCGACCCCCAGTTCCGGGCGCTCGGGACCATCCACGAGATCGAGGACCCCGAGCTGGGGCCGATGCTCATGCAGGGGCCGCTGTTCCGGCTCTCGGAGAACGACGGCGTCATCCAGTTCACCGGCCGGCCGCACGGCGCGGACACCGACGAGGTGCTGGGGGAGCTCGGCTTCTCCGCCGAGCGCGTGGCGGAGCTGCGGGAGCAGGGGGCGGTATGAGCGGGGATGCCGGGGCCGGGCCGCGCGGGGGCGCGTCGTTGACCCTGCTCTACGTGCCCGCCGACCGGCCCGACCGGGTGGCCAAGGCGCTCGCCTCGGACGCCGACGCGGTGCTCATCGACCTGGAGGACGCGGTCGCGCCGTCGCGCAAGGCGGAGGCGCGGGAGAACGCGGGGCGTCTCCTGGCCGTTGTCTCCGGGCGGCCGGTCCAGGTGCGGATCAACCACGGCAGCAGCCCGTGGCACACCGACGACGTCGCGATGCTCGCGGCCCTGCCGATCGCGGTCGGCGCCCGGGTGCCCAAGGTGGAGTCGGCCGCCGAGGTGCGGGACCTCGCGGCCGCGCTGCCCGGCCGGGCGCTGCACCTGCTGGTCGAGACGGCGCTCGGCGTCGAGCGGGCCTTCGAGCTGGCGACGGCGTCGCCGCAGGTGCGGTCGATCGGGCTGGGGGAGGCGGACCTGCGCTCCGACCTGCGGGTCTCCGACGACGCGGGCCTGACCTGGGCGCGCAGCCGTGTGGTGGTCGCGGCCCGGGCGGCGGGGCTGGTGCCGCCGGTGATGTCGGCGTACACGAACGTGCGGGACCTGGACGGGCTGGCGGCGTCGTGCCTGGTGGGGCGCGGGCTGGGTTTCTCGGGGCGGACGGCGATCCATCCGGGGCAGCTCGATACGATCCGGGCGGCGTTCCTGCCGTCGGCCTCGGAGGTGGCTGCCGCGCGGGAGGTGCTGGAGCGGGTGCGTGGTGCCGCTGCGGAGGGTGTGGGGGCCGTGGCCCTTGCGGACGGGACGTTCCTCGACGTGGCGATGGTGGAGCGGGCGCGGTGGGTGGTGGAGCTGGGTGGCTCTTGAGGTTCCTCTCGTGAAGCGATAGGTTTCTATCGTTTCACGATAGGAGGCGCTCATGAACCCGGTCACGACAGGCTTGCTCCGCGTAGTGATCGTGCTGCTCGTCCTCGGGGCGCTGCTGACGCAGCTGGTGGTCCTGCCGGACATGGCGTGGACGCTGCAGGCGAGCTACCCCGAGGCTGCCGCCCTGCGGGTGCCGACGCTCGTCGTGTCGGCGATCGGGCTGGTGCCCCTGCAGGCGGTGCTCGTCTGCGTCTGGCGGCTCGTGGGGATGGCCCGGCGGGATGCGGTCTTCTCGCCGAGCGCGTTCCGGTGGGTCGACTCGATGACCTGGTCGGCGGTCGTCGCGGCCGCCGTCGCGGTGGGCCTGCTGGTCTGGCTCCTGGTGCAGACCCGGGACACCGGTGTCCCGCCCGGGATCTTCCTGACGCTGGTCGGCTGCGCCGTGCTCGCCGTCGGCGTCGCGCTGCTGGTGGTCGTGCTGCGGGGCCTCCTGGTCAAGGCCGTCGCGTGGAAGGGCGAGGCCACGGCGCTGCGCGCCGAGCTGGCCGAGGTGATCTGATGCCGATCGTCGTCGACATCGACGTGATGCTCGCGCGCCGCAAGATGTCGGTGGGGGAGCTCGCCGAGCGGGTCGGGATCACGCCGGCGAACCTCGCGGTCCTGAAGAACGGCCGCGCGAAGGCGGTCCGGTTCACGACGCTCGACGCGCTCTGCGCGGTGCTCGAGTGCCAGCCGGGGGACCTGATCCGGTACGAGCCGGGAGATGGTGCGGGGGCTCCGGAGGGCTGACGCCGGCCTGGCGGAAGGCTTGACGGGAGGCTGGCGCACCGCCGACCTTTCCTGGGCGCACCGCCCCTGACCGAAAAAGCCCCGGCGGACGGAAGCCCCGTATGGCACGGTAGAAGACCATTCCCGCAAACCGCCGCCCCGCGGCAGCAGGGAGGCCCAGATGAGCACGCCGATCCGGCACCGCCGCCTCGACGTGAACGGGATCGACGTCTTCTACCGGGAGGCGGGGCCGGCCGACGCGCCGCTGCTCCTCCTGCCGCACGGTTACCCCGGGTCGTCCTTCGTCTACCGGAACCTGATGACCGCCCTGAGCGACCGCTGGCGCACGGTCGCGCCCGACCTTCCCGGCTTCGGCTACAGCGCGACCCCGCCGGCCGAGGACTTCGGGTACACCTTCGACGCCCACTCGGACTTCCTGGCCGACTTCGTCGACGCCCTGGGTCTGGACCGCTACGCGATCTGGCTGCACGACTACGGCTCCCAGCTCGGGTTCCGGCTCGCGATGTCGGCCCCCGACCGGGTGTCCGGCCTGGTGATCCAGAACGGGGACGTCTACGAGGACGAGTTCGGGCCCAAGTACGACGTCCTCCGCAAGCTCTGGGAGCACCCCGGCCCCGGTGCCCGCCGCGCCTACGCCGAGCACGTCAGCCTCGACGGGTTCCGCGACGAGTTCGCCGGGGAGCTGCCCGACGGCGTCGCCGACCGCATCCCGCCCGACCTGTGGACCCTGCACTGGGCGCTGCTGTCCACGCCGGAACGCCAGGCCAACCTGGTCCAGCTCCTGGAGGACCAGCCCTCAACCCTGGCGTGGTTCCCCCGCGAGCGCGCGTACCTCCGGGAACACCGGCCGCGCACCCTGATCGTGTGGGGCCCGCACGACGGCTACATGCCCGAGGGCGCGGCCACGGCCTACCGCCGCGACCTCCCGGACGCCGAGCTGCACCTCCTCGGGGGCGGCCACTGGCTGCTCGAGACCCACCTCGACGAGGTGGTCCCGCTGGTCCGCGACTTCCTCGGCAGGCTCGAACCGTGACCCGCTACGCCCGCAACGGCGACGTCGAGATCGCCTACGAGTCGTTCGGCGACCTCGCCACGGGCGAGCCCCTGCTGCTGATCATGGGCCTGGACTTCCAGATGGTCTGGTGGGCGGACGACCTCTGCCGGCAGTTCGTCGAGGCGGGCTTCGCCGTCGTGCGCTTCGACAACCGCGACACCGGGCTCTCCACCCACTTCGAGTCGCCCACGGACGACCACCCGTTCCGGGCGCTCCTCGGCGGCACCCGGCCCGTCTACACGGGCGCGGACATGCTCGACGACATCGAGGCGGTGCTCGACGCCGTCGGCTGGGACGCGGCGCACGTCATGGGCGCCTCGATGGGCGCCGGCCTGGCCCAGGCGCTGACCCTCGACCGCCCGGCGCGGGTGCGCTCCATGGTCAGCGTGACGGGGCCGCCCGTGACGGCCGGGTCGCTCCGCACGCTGTCCTACCTGCACCTGGGCACCTTCCCCCGGCTGGCCGGCCTGGGCCGGGCAGCCCAGGACGACCCTGCCGAGCTCCTGGTCGCGATCTATCGGGCGATGTACGCGCAGGGCTACCCGTTCCCGGAGCAGTGGGCCCGCGAGACCGCGGACCTCAGCCACCGGAGGAGCCCTCGCGACCCACGCTCCGCGCAGCGGCAGACCGCGACGGCCCGGACCTTCCGGCTGCCGTCCCTGTCGACGGTGCGAGTCCCGACCCTGGTGATCGCCGGCGGGGACGACCCGCTCGTCCGGGTCGCCGCCGGCCGGGACATCGCACGTCAGATCCCGGGAGCCGTCCTGCGCACCTATCCCGGGATGGGGCACGCGCTGCCGGAGGAGCTGTGGCCCGAGATCGTGGGGCACGTGCGCGACCTGGCGGCGCGCGCCTGAGTCACGGCACCAGCACGATCCGCCCGAACACGGTGCCCGCGTCCATCCGGCGGTGGGCCTCGGCCGCCTGGTCCAGGGGCAGCACCTCGTGGACGACGGCGTGCAGCTCGCCGCGCGCCGCGGCGGCGAACTGCTTCGCGCGGACGACCTCCAGGGCCGCCGCGGGCGCGGTATCGAGGCTGAACGTCGAGAACGTGCGCGACTGCTGGAACGCACCCAGGAGGCGCGTGCCGAAGTCCGCGGGTGGCATCCCCGCGATCGCGCCGACCACGACCAGACGCCCGTTCGGCGCGAGCCGGTCGATGAAGTCGGGGGTACCGGGCCCGCCCACGATGTCGATGATCACGTCGTAGCCCGCGGGGGCGTCCGGGTCGCCCTCGCCTGCGCGGTCGAGCACGTGCGTGGCCCCGAGCGCCCGCAGGCGCTCGCCCCGTTCGGCCGACGACGTCGTCACCGCGACGGCGCTCGCGCCGCCGTGGGCCGCGAGCTCGACGGCCGCGATGCCGATGCTCCCGGCCGCACCGCGCACCAGCACGGACTCCCCGGGCGTGAGGTGCGCGTGCGTCAGCGCGAAGTGCGCCACGGGCGCCGAGCTCCCGAGGGTGACCGCGTCGACCGGCGAGAGCCCCTCGGGCAGCTCGGCGACGTCCTCCACCCGGGCGACCGCCTGCTCGACGTAACCCCCGCTCGTGCCGGTGAACGCCCAGACCCGGCGTCCCACCCACGCCGGGTCGACGTCGGCGCCGGCCGCCGTCACCCGGCCGGCGACCTCGCTGCCGGGGACCAGCCCGGGGCTGAAGCCCCACCCGCTGAGCGTCCCGCGCCGGATGACGGCGTCGACGCCGCCCACACCGATCGCCTCGGTCTCGATCACCACCTGCCCCGGCCCGGGAGCCGGCGCGGGGGCCTCGCCCACGACCATCCCGCTCGGGTCGCCGAACTGCTCGATCGTCACTGCTCGCATCATTCTGGTCACGCCGGCGACGCTAACGGACGCCTGCGTCCACTTCGGGAAAGTGAGAGCGGCCGCCCGACGTTTGCCTCACATGACGGACGGCGTGCGAGTGGGCGCGCCCCACCGCACGGTGGACACAGGCCGGTCACCCCCCACCGGCCGCACCCAGGAAGGAGCGCGCCATGGCCCAGCAGACCGTCGCCGATGTCATGACACCGGCGCCGACCACCATCGGCATGTCCGAGACGTTCCAGTCCGCCGCGCGGGCGATGGCCGACCACGACGTCGGCGCCCTGGTGGTCCGGGCCGGGCCCACCGTCATCGGGATCGTCACCGACCGCGACCTGGTGGTCCGCGGCCTCGCCGAAGGGCTCGGCCTCGAGGCGATGGTCGGCGAGGTGGCCAGCGAGGAGCTCGTCACCGTCGGCCCCGACGTCCCCGTGGAGGCGGCCGCCGAGATGATGCGCAGCGCCGCCGTCCGGCGCATCCCCGTGGTCGACGGCGACGTCGCCGTCGGGATCCTCTCGATCGGGGACCTCGCCGTCGAACGGGACCCGACGTCGGCCCTGGCCGACATCTCCCGCGCCGAGCCGAACGACTGACGAGCCGAACGACTGACGAGCCGAACGACTGACGAGCGAACGACCGAGGAGACCCATGAAGGCCCTGTTCATCAGCTGCACCCTCAAGCCGTCCCCCGAACCGTCCAACACCGAGGCGCTCGCCGGGGTGGTCGCAGGCGCGCTCCAGGAGCGGGGCGTGGCCGTCGACCACATCCGCCTCGCCGACCTCGACGTGCCCCCCGGGGTGGTCACCGACCTGGGCGACGGCGACGCGTGGCCCGGCGTGCACGAGCGGCTGCTCGACGCCGAGATCCTCGTGGTCGTCACCCCGACGTGGGTCGGCCGGCCTTCCTCGATCGCGCAGCGCATGCTCGAACGGATGGACGCGATGCTGTCGGAGACGTCGTCCGACGGCACACCCGTCGCCTACAACAGGGTCGCGGGCGTGGTCGTCACCGGCAACGAGGACGGCGCGCACCACGTGATCTCCGAGATCAGCGGCGCGCTCGGCGACATCGGGTACACCGTCCCCGGCCAGGCCTGGACCTACTGGAACCAGGGCCCCGGCCCTGGCGACGAGTACCCCGACACCGAGCACGGGCACGAGTGGTCGCACAGCACCGGCCGCCTCATGGCCCACAACCTGCACGCCGTCGCGTCGGCGCTCGCGGCCTACCCCGTGCCGCCGCAGGAAGACTGACTCACGACCGCCCGTAGCTCGTCACGAAGTGCTCGACGGCGCACGCCGCCGCGCCCCGGGCCCAGTCCACGAACCGCAGCGGCCGCAGCTCGATCGCCGAGCGCGCGGCGGAGCCGAAGGCCCGCTCCTCGAACGCGCTGCGCACGTGCGGGTCCATGACGTCGTAGTCCTGCTCGTCGACCGGCGCGTCACCGGCGGCCGGCCCGGACCGGCTGCCGATCGCCTCGCCCGTGATCACGATGTGCTGGGCGCCCAGCAGGTTGGCGATCGTGGCGATGCCGATGCCGACGGCGCGGCCTGCGTCGGCGAGCACCCGCACTGCGTCGGGCTGGCCCGAGCGGGCGAGGTCCGCGACGTCGCCGATGCCGAGCCCGTCGAACCCGGCCTCCGCCATGCGCCCCAGGATCCCGGCCGACCCCGCGATGGCCTCGACGCACCCCCGGTTGCCGCAGTGGCACAGGGGCCCCTCGGGGTCGACGAGCACGTGGCCCACCTCGCCCGCCACGCCGAACCCGCCGTGCACCACCTGCCCGTTGACCAGCAGCGCGCACCCGATGCCGGTGCCGACCGTGACGAGCGCCAGCGACGAGATCCCGCGGCCCACCCCGTACCAGCGCTCGCCGGTCAGGAGCGCGCGCACGTCGTTCTCGACCGTCGTCGTGAGCCCGGTGCGCCGGGCGACCTCCGTGCCGAGCGGCACGTCGCGCCAGGCCAGGAACGGCGAGTAGGCCACGTGCCCGGAGACGGCGTCGACGTCGCCCGAGACGGCCAGGCCGACGCTGCCGACCGCGGGCCGGCCGGCCCGCAGGCCGTCCACGAGCTCCACGATCTGCTCGACGATCGCGTCGGCGCCGTGGTCGCGCACCGGCACCGTGACCTCGTCCAGCACCTGGCAGCGCAGGTCGCAGACCACGCCGAAGAGCTGGTCGGCGGTGACCTTCACACCGATCGACTGGTACGCCTCCGCCTGGAGCGTCACCATCGTGGCGGGCCGCCCCAGGGCGCCGTCGGACGACGCGCGGTCGCCGGTCTCCAGCAGGAGCCCCGCCTCCAGGAGCGGGCGCACCGCGCGCGTGATGGCGCCCGGCGTCAGGCCGGTGTCGCGCGCCAGGGCGGTCCGTGAGGCGTCACCGTTCCGGACCAGCTCCTGGAAGACGCGCGTCCCCGCCGGGCTGAGGGCAGGTGCGGCTGATCTCGCGGACATGTCACGACCCTATCCATGTGGCACGGCGTCCATGTGGCACGGCGTCTAGGTGGCACGCCGCCGCAGCACCCCGGACAGGGCCACGACCAGGACGCCCGCGATCGGCACCACCAGCAGACCCGTGCGCAGGCCCACGTCGTCGGCGACCAGGCCGACCAGGGGCGGGGAGAGCAGGAACCCGAGCCGCAGCAGCCAGGACACGATGGTCAGGCCGGTGCCGGGGCGCAGCCCGGGCAGCTCGTCGGCCTCGTGCATGGCGGCCGGGATGAGCGTCGCGCTGCCGAAGCCCGCGGCGGCGAACCCGCCGATCGTGCCGGGCACCGTGGGCCAGGCGAGGGCCAGCCCCATGCCGAGCGCGATGATCACGCCACCCGCGCAGGCGACCGTGCGCTGGCCGAACCGGTCCACCAGGCGGTCGCCCAGCAGGCGGCCCACGGTCTGGGCGCCGACGAGCGACACGTAGGCCGTCGCGGCGAGCGCGGCCGGGGCGCCGAGGTCGGTCGAGAGGTAGAGGGTGGCCCACGAGCTGCCGGCGTCCTCCACGAGGGCGCCACCGATGCCGATGAGCACGAGCGCGGCGACGATCGCCAGGGTGCGCACGCTCAGGCGCGGCCCGCGGAGACGGGCGGCCGCGGGAGAACCCGCCTCGTCGGCGGCCTCGTCGTCCCGGCCTGGCAGGAGGAACCGCAGGGCGACGACCGCCACGACCGCGAAGATCCCCAGCGAGATGCCCAGGTGCACGTCCAGCGGCAGGCCGAGCGCGATGGCGCCCGCGGCCATGGACCCGCCCAGCACGGCGCCGATGGACCACACGGCGTGGAAGCCGTTGATGATGGACCGCCCGTACCGGCGCTGCACGCGCAGGCCGTGGGTGTTCTGGCCCACGTCGGTGATCGAGTCGGACGCGCCGCCGAGGAACAGGGCGGCCACGAGCAGGGCGAACGACGGCGCGAGGCCGGCCGCCAGCGTGCCCAGGCCCGTCAGGACGGTGCCGACGACGGCGACGCGCGCCGACCCGAAGCGCCGCACCATGTACCCGGCGCCGAGGCCCGAGACGATCGCGCCGGTCGGGAACGCGGCGATGGCCAGGCCGTAGGCCGCGTTGTCGAGGTCGAGCGCGGTCTTGATCTCCGGCAGGCGGGGCACCAGGTTGGCGTACAGGGCGCCGTTGGTCAGGAACAGCGCGCCGACGGCGGCGCGGGCGCGCCGGACGGCGAGCGGCGGACGGGTGTCCTGGGGGAGCGACATGCGCACGAGCGTACCCGCGTTACGTACGGTCGTACACATCGCCCGCTACGCTGTCCCCATGGCTCACGACTACTTCGCCGGCGACCCCCGCACCCACCACGAGCGCATGCTCG
The DNA here is from genome assembly GCF_042731755.1 of Promicromonospora sp. NPDC059942. Lineage (NCBI taxonomy): Bacteria > Bacillati > Actinomycetota > Actinomycetes > Micrococcales > Promicromonosporaceae > Promicromonospora > Promicromonospora sp. NPDC059942. Next base: position 274,652 of record NZ_JBHWLR010000005.1, on the reverse strand, counting down.
CCGGCGACCTCTACATCGGCGGTCAGGACCCGGAGAGCGTCCGCCTCGCCCAGCGCGGCCTCGCCCTCGCCGACGCCTACCACCGCGCGGTGGTGGCCGACGACGACGGCGCCCGCGCGATCCTGGACGACCTGCTCGGCACCCTGGGCGAGGACGCGTTCATCAAGCCGCCGCTGTTCGTCGACTACGGCGGGAACATCCACGTCGGCCCGCGCACCTTCGCCAACTACAACCTCATGGCGCTGGACGTCGCGACGATCACGATCGGCGCCGACTGCCAGATCGGGCCGAACGTGCAGCTCCTCACGCCGACCCACCCCGTGGAGCCCACCCCGCGCCGGGACAAGCTGGAGGCCGCGCTGCCCATCACGATCGGCGACAACGTCTGGCTCGGCGGCGGCGTGATCGTCTGCCCCGGGGTGACCATCGGGGACAACACGGTGGTCGGCGCAGGCGCCGTCGTCACGCGCGACCTGCCGGCGAACGTCGTCGCCGTGGGCAACCCCGCCCGCGTGGTCCGTGACATCACCGAGGGCTGACCGTGACCGGGCGCCGGCACGACCCCGACCGCAGGAGCCGGATCATCGACGTCTGCCTCGACCTGATCGCCGAGGTGGGGGTCGCCGGCGTCTCGCACCGCAAGGTCGCGGCGGCCGCCGACGTGCCGCTCGGCTCGATGACCTACCACTTCGCGGGGATGGACGAGCTGCTGCGCGAGGCGTTCGGCCGGTTCGCGCGGGCCGGCAGCGACGGGTTCGAGCGGCGGATGAGCGCCGCGACCGACCTGGAGAGCGCCCGGGCGGCCGTCGTCGCGATCATCACGGAGGACGTGTTCGACACCCAGCGTGACCTGGTGCTGACCCACGAGCTGTACACGCTCGCGTCCCGGGAGCCCGCCTACCGCGAGCTGACCAACGCGTGGATGGCGCGCTCCCGGGCGGCGCTGGAGCGGCACTTCGACCCGGTCACGGCGCGGATGCTGGACGCCCTCATCGAGGGGCTGACCATCCATCGCGCCCTGGACACCGAGGCGCCGCCGCCCGAGACGGTCACCGAGGCCGTGCGACGCATCACGTCCGGCTGACGGCCGGAACATCCGGGGCCCGGGGCTGTTGTCCCTGGTGTGAGTAAGCCTGGTGTGAGTGAGGCCGGTGTGAGCGACATGAGGCGGGCGACCGTCGTGGTGATCGGGGCCGGGCAGGCCGGGCTCTCCGCGGCGTACCACCTGCAGCGCCGCGGCTTCGTGAGCGCCGTGGACCAGCCGGAGGCGGAGCGCACCTTCGTGGTGCTGGACGCCAACCCGGCGCCCGGGGGCGCCTGGCAGCACCGCTGGGCGTCGCTCCGGATGGCCACGGTCAACGGGATCTTCGACCTGCCGGGGCTCGCCCAGCCCGCCGTCGACGCCACCGAACCCAGCAGGCTGGCCGTCCCGCGCTACTTCGCGGGCTTCGAGCAGGCCTTCGGCTTCCCGATCCTGCGCCCGGTCCGGGTGGTCGCCGTGCGCCGCGCCGACGACGACCCGGCCGGCGACCTCGTGGTGACCAGCGACCACGGCTCGTGGACCACCGGCGCCGTCATCAACGCCACCGGCACCTGGACCAACCCGGTGCTGCCGCGCTACCCGGGCCAGGACACGTTCCGCGGTCGGCAGCTCCACACCCGCGACTACGTGCGGGCGGAGGACTTCGCCGGCCAGCGGGTCGCCGTCGTCGGCGGCGGCATCTCGGCGCTCCAGCTCCTGGAGGAGATCTCGCGCGTCGCGACCACCCGCTGGTACACGCGGCGCGAGCCGGTCTTCCACGACGAGTTCCGCAGCGAGACCCTGGGGCGCGAGACCATCGTCAAGGTCATGGCCGACGTCGCGGCGGGGCGGCCGACCGGCAGCGTCGTCTCCTACACGGGGCTGATCTGGACGCCGTACGCCCTGGCCGCCAAGGAGCGCGGCGCCCTGGAGCGGCGGCCCATGTTCACCGCGATCGAGCCGGACGGCGTCCGCGAGGCCGACGGGAGCCTGACGCCGCTCGACGCGATCCTCTGGGCCACCGGCTTCAAGGCCGACCTCGCCCACCTCGGCCCGCTGGGGCTGCGCAACGAGCTGGGCGGTATCACCATGGCCGGCACGCAGGTCGCGGACGAGCCGCGGGTGCACCTCATCGGGTTCGGGCCGTCGCAGTCGACGGTCGGCGCCAACCGGGCCGGCCGCGAGGCGGTCACGGCGGTGGTTCGGCGGCTCCCGGCCGCGCAACCAGCTCGATCAGCAGGATGAGCACCACGGCCCCGGCCGCGACGCCGACGATCAGCGCCGGCGTCGGGCTGGACGCGAGCAGGAGCACGAGCGCGCCGAGCGCGATGACGGCGGCGCGGGCGACGCCGCGGTAGCGGGCGAGCCAGACGCCCGTGGCGCCGGTGGACACGCCCCGGCCCTCGGCCCACCGGCGGGTACGGCTCATCCCCTTGCTGATCCCGGACCGCAGGCCGCGCGCCGACGCGCTCGACCCGCCCAGGTAGGCGGCGACGGCGACGACCAGGCCGAGCACGCCCACGGTGCGCAGCGTGACGCGCAGGAACGAGACGAGCTGGTCGAACACGACCTGCGCGGCGTCGAGCCGCATCACTTTCCCGCTGAGCGCGTCGAGATACAGCCCGCGCCCGACCGCGAGGCCGATCCCCAGGACGACCATCGCGGCGGCCAGTGCGAGGCCCGCGACGACCAGGGCGCGCAGGTGGTGCGTCGCGGCGGCGACGCCGGCGCCCAGCAGGACCAGGACGATCCACGGGAGCCACGTGCCGAGGGCGACGACCTGGGCGTACCGGTTCCGGATCTCGGTGAGCTGGCTGGACTCCATGATGGTGAACGAGGCGTTGATGGTGGGCAGGTTGCCCGCCAGGGTGAGGCCGCGGTCGACGAGCCGCTGCTTGAGCACGTCGATCAGCCCGCTGAGCTGGATGGTCAGCTGCCCGTTCTGGCCCACCTGGACGACGTCGCCCCCGTTGCCCTGCATGACCTGCACGAGCTGCTCGTGCGCCACCCGGTTGGCCTGGCCCCAGGCGTTCTCGAACTGGTCGCTCTCGACCACCCGGTCCGCGGCGTTGCGGACGAACGACTCCACGCCGCTGGTCAGCGGGCCCTCCAGCGCGGTGATCGCCCGCGAGGCCCGCGGGGCGACGTCGCGTTCGTTCAGGCCGTCCTGCACGTCCTTGAGCAGCGCCCCGACGTCGATCTGCTCCATGACGGCGGTGGTCATCCGCCCCGCCACCGCCTGCTGCACCACCGGGTCCTGGGCCAGGGGTGCGACCGTCGCGACGTAGCGGTCCGTGTCGGTGAGGGTGCGCTCCGCCCAGGCGGCGACCACCCCCACCGGGGCCAGCAGGGCACCCAGGAGGATCAGGACGACGGCGGTCGCGCTCCGCGCCCGGTTCCTGGGTGGACCCGCCGGTACAGCCGGACCCGCCCCGGCGTGCGGCGCCGCGTCCAGCTGCCGCCGGAGCTCGGCGTTCTCGCGCTCCAGGGCAGCCAGACGGGCGGTCACGTCGGGCGGGTTCTCCGCCGCGGGCTCGGTCACGGTCAGACCAACGCCTTGGCCTTCAGCCGCTCGAACTCCGCCGGCGTGATGGTGCCGGCGTCGAGGAGCGCCTTGGCGCTCGTGATCTGTTCGGACGGCGACGGGCCGGACGCGACCTCGCGGATGTAGCTCTCGGTGTCGCGCTGTGCCTGCGCGATCCCCGCTGCGCTCCGCTCGGCCATGCCGCGGCCGCGGGCGATGAGGTACACGAGCGCCGTGAGGACCGGGAGGAAGATCAGGAAGATGATCCACAGGGCCTTCCACCAGCCGGACAGCTCGTGGTCACGGAAGAGGTCCGCGACGATCTGGAACAACACCATGAGGTACGCCACGAAGAAGAAGCTGTACACAATCAGCCAGAAGAAATCCCAGAAATCCATGACTCGCCCCGTTCTCGACGGCCTTCCGATGTTTCGGAACGCACCGGTGGTATGCCCGATCCGCATTTTCAAAGTAACTGCGGGGACCGCATCGCGCCCGCGCTGAGCGGGAGGTTTTGGCCGCGAGGGCACGAAAGCCGGGGCTGGCGCGATAAATCACCTGATTCGGGTGAACTTTTCGCCCGCCGATCCCGTCGTACTGGTGACCGCGCCAGTGCGGTCATGACTCCGACCTTCTCGAAGGAGAACACCATGATCCGAGCCTCGAAGCGCCTCGCCGCCGCCGCCCTCGCAGTGGGTGGCCTGCTGGCCGTCGCCGTCCCGACGTCGGCCGCCGCCGCCGACGGTGACCTCACGTTCTGGTCCGGTGCCTTCACCGGCCAGACCGTGTCCTACCCGGACGCCGGCACCGGCTGCACCACCCTGCCGTTCGTCGTCCACGCCGAGCTCAACGAGACCGCCACGGGCATCCGGGTATACGAGAGCACCGACTGCACCGGCCGGGCGCTCACCTTCCCGGCCACCGACGTGCACAGCTTCCTCGGGTTCGACGGGCGCAGCTTCGAGCCGGCCGGCTGAGGCGTGCGAGACTAGGGGCAGAACCCGCAGGGGTTCCCGGACGAGGGTTGCCGTACCCGGTGTGCGACAAGACGGCATCTGAGGAGCACACCATGTCCTGGATCGTCCTTGTCGTCTCCGGCCTTCTCGAGGCCGTCTGGGCCACCACGCTGAGCCGTTCCGAGGGTTTCAGCAACGTCGTCCCGAGCATCGTCTTCGGCGTCGCCCTCGTCGCCAGCATGGGCGGGCTCGCGTTCGCCCTGCGGGAGCTGCCCGTGGGCACCGCCTACGCCGTCTGGGTGGGGATCGGCGCCGCGACCACCGTCGTCTGGGCCATGGTCACCGGCGCCGAGCCCGTTTCTGTGGTTCGCGTGCTGCTGATCGCGGGCCTGATCGGGTGCGTGATCGGCCTCAAGCTGACGCACTGACCCACTGAGCACAGGAGCGGGGGGGGGGTCCTGGATGGTTGCCTTCTGTCTTTCTTTTTTTTGTCTTTCTGGGTATTGTGTCGTTGGCACAGTAGGGTTTGGGTGTGTCG